>JAKBMG010000125.1 GCA_021831685.1 Bacteroidota bacterium
ATCTGTCTTGTGCCAAAGTCTCCGCAATCAATCCAAACATAATATTGTCGGATACTAACTCTCCTTTATTCATCTTTTCCTCAGCGCTAATGCCCAGAGGTGTTTTATCACTTACAGCCTGCCTTAATATATCGCCTGTTGATATATGTGGAATATCTAATTTTGTGGAAAGTATTTTTGCCTGAGTACCTTTGCCTACACCCGGAGAACCGAATAACATGATTTGCATCATAAAACTCAAAATGTTAAAACTAAATTATTATTTAAGGTTATATTTGTCAAGCTTACAATTAAATAAACTCATATTTAATTTCTTTTATTTCTAATATTTACAAAAAACCTTTTCAGCAGAGCTTCACTTTCGGATAGGTATATTCCGGAAAATATTTCAATTTTATGGTTGTATTTTTTTTCTTCTGCTAAATTATAGAGTGAACCGCAAGCGCCATACTTTGGATCAAAAGTAGAAAAAAAAAGTTTATTGATTCTTGCTGCAAGCAGAGCGCCTGTGCACATTATGCAAGGTTCAAGCGTTACATAAATGTCGCACTCATTAAGTCGCCAATCTTTCATATAGCTTGAAGCAGCGGTAATAGCAATCATTTCGGCGTGAGCAGTCGGGTCTTTTAACCTTTCTGTTTGATTAAAACCTCTCCCGATGATTTTATCTTTGTGAACAATTACAGCGCCAACAGGAACTTCGTTTTGCTCAAGCGCTAATTCAGCTTCCTGTAGAGCAGCAAACATAAATTTATAAATTTGTTCGTCAAATATCATAAGTGCATTTAATCGTTCATTTTTATTATTGAAAGGTTCCGATTCAGGTCTTTTAGCTGTATAGTTTTTGGGTCTACCGAGGCCAATGTTTTAATTACCGACTTTAATTCATCCATGTTTTTTTCAGCTTTAATAATTATTTCTTCATGCACTTCTACATCCTTCATGTCCAAAATTAATAACTGCATTGAGGAAGCTGAGTTTTGCAGAATGTCTTGTATTGTCCTTATAGTTGCATTAAATATTTCTATCCTTTCATCTGAGATTTTTCTTTTCATACTTCTGCTGTATAACCAAAATCCAAAGAGAATTGAAATTAACAATGGAATTGTCCATAAATATTTTTTACCCGCCATATAGTTGAAAAAATCAAGAATTGGGGATATTCCAAGGACAAGATTGAAGAAAAGCGTCGACAAAATAAACATTAAAAATAAAATGACTAATGTTGAATTATTTTTTAATACCTTCATAAGAGACCTTAAATCACCTTCCAAATTATTTATTCGCAACTACTCATTTATGTTAAGCGGGCGTTTTATAGCGGAATTTATACAAAATATTTTTAACTTATTGGTTTATGATTGTCAACATAACATCAAAAGATTAAATCTGATCTTATATGAAAAATTAAATAAAAAAAATTAAAGAAAGAAAATGCTCTGACTACAAAACACACGATAATAAAAAACGAAAGAATTCGACATTATTTCCGATATTCTTGAAATACAACTTTTAGAATTCCAATTCTTTAGCTGTAGAGGCTTGATAAAGATAGATGTCAATATTTTGTTTGTCATATCATTATTTGTAAAAAATAAACTGTTGAGACTATCTCAAAATGATTTACCTTTACATGGAAATTTATAACCCTTAGTCATTATACTCTCATTTTTTTATGAAGTCATTCTGATATAATTTTGTAATTAAAACCAATAATAATTATGATACCACTTTATTCCACATCGCAAATTAGAGAAGCTGACAGTTTTGCTATAAATCAACTTGGCATTCCAAGTGTTGTATTAATGGAAAATGCTGCACTTCAAATCTTTAATATATCTACAGAAAAATTTCAAGAATTAAACTTAAAAATATCTTCATTAGGTTTTGTTTGCGGGAAAGGCAACAACGGTGGAGACGGTTTTGCCGTTGCCCGACATTTTGCAAATTATGGTTTTAGAGTAAATATTATCTATTTCGGTAATAATGAAGAAATGTCAGGCGATTGCCTAATCAATTTTAATATATTAAAAAATCTTGCAGCTATTAACTCCAAAATAATTTTGAAGAAATACGATTCTGCTGCCAGTCTTACAATCCTTTCGACATGCAATGTTATTTTTGATGCAATGCTCGGAAGCGGGACATCAGGCGAGTTACGAGAGCCTTTTAATGAAATTGTGTCTTATGTAAATAATCTTAATAGCTTTAAAGTTGCGATTGATATTCCTACCGGATTAAATGCGGATACCGGATTTGGCAAGAATATTTTCAATTCGGATTTGACAATTACACTCGGCGAATTTAAAAGAGGATTGTTTTTTGGCAAAGGCAAAAGTTTTTGCGGTGATACTGTGAAGGGAAATATCGGGTTAAGTCTCGAACATTTTGAAAAATATCCGGCAGGTGAATATTTAATTGAACCCGAAGATGCTTTAGAATCATTGCCTTCAAAGAAAAAAGATATACATAAATATTCCTCGGGGAAAGCTTTAATAATTGCAGGCTCTTCAACTTTGCCGGGTGCAGCGGTTCTTTCCTCTTTTTCCTCATTAAAGACGGGTGCGGGTGCATCGGTTTTATGCTTTCCTAAATCAGCAAAGAAATTTATCCACAATAAATTGCTGGAAGTTATAGTCCAATCATACGAAGATGACGGTAAAGGATTTTTTAGAGTTGAAAATATTCCTGAGATAAGTAAGAGAATTGAATGGGCTGATTCAATCGCAATTGGACCAGGTCTTGGAAGAAATGAAGAAACCCGGGAAGCAATATTTCAAATCATTAAGAAATTCAAAGATAAAATAATGGTAATTGATGCGGATGCAATCTTTGCCTTAAATGAAAACAAATATAAGAAATTGAGCTTAAATGCCCGGCAGGGGGGATTGCGCAAAATAATATTTACTCCGCATCACAGTGAGTTTGCAAATCTAATTGGCGTTTCTTCTGAAGAGTTAGAAAATGATATATTGAAATTCGGAAAAGAATTTGTAAAAGAAACGGGAAGTTATCTGGTATTAAAAGATGCTCCTACTATTATTTTCACACCTTCCGGCGATGCATTGATCAACACTACAGGTAATCCAGGTATGGCAAAATTTGGCAGCGGTGATGTTTTAACCGGAATGCTTGCCGGCTTATTAGCGCAATGGGAATCTTCTACAAAAACCAATTCAGGGATCTATACAGAAAAAGAAATTATTGAAAAAGCAATAGTCTGTGGCGTATATCTGCACAGTCTTTCTGCAGATTTATTATTGAAAGATTTTACTGAATATACTTATACAGCAAGTGACATAATTAAAAATATTGCACACTCCATAAAATTTTTGAGAAACTCATTTGTCTGAATCTCCCAGGTACAAACAAGATTGAATTAAATCCAGATTATCGCAATGCATGTAAAAAGAAAAATATTATTTAGTAAAAGTTTCGTCATTACTTTAGCGATCTTTTTTACTATTGCGGATTTACTTTTTCTTTTTTTCATTAAATATAATAATCAGGATTTACCGTTAAAAGATTTCAGGCTAATGTACATTGGAAATCTACTTGATCTTCTATTTTCAGCATTACTGATTCTTGCTCTAATAATTTATTCTTTTCAAAAAGGTAAAAGTTATAAGCCGAAGATATTAATGACTTATACAATCATTACTTCTGCTATTTTATTGCTTGCATTTCTTAGCACAAGAATTGATTTACCTCTACCAAATATTTATGTTTTAGACCATCCCTTTAAGAAAGTTATCATTGGAGTTTTGTTCTCCATTTATCAATTTTTTATCTTTCTTCAAATAATGTTCATTTGGCAGATAATATTTGGCGCAAAAGAACTGATATTCCTTAGGGCCTTTATTAATTCGTTTGTGTTGGTCTTTGTTTTGTTGGCATTTGCTTTTTTTTATATCCATTTAAGCTTGGGTAGAAATGAAAATTTTCCTTTTAAGAGAGATCAGACAAATGTTGCTGTAGTTTTAGGGGCTGCAGTTTGGTCGCATAATTCTGTTAGCCCAAGCCTTGCTGCAAGAGTCGATAAAGCCGTTGAGTTGTATAAAAAAGGTATTATAAATAGAATTCAATTTACCGGAGGAAATGCTCCCGGCGAATTAAGCGAAGCAGAGGTTGCTTTTGATTATATAAAGCCTCAAAATATTAATCTTCGTGATCTTTGGCTTGAAAAAAAAACAGCATCGACACTTGAACAAATCAAATTTATAAAAGATAGTTTGCTTGTAAAGAAGAACATAAGTCATATTGTTATAGTTTCGGACGGTTATCATTTAACCCGTGTTAAGGAAATATGCAAATTTTTTCACATAAAAACTTATGTCTCAGCTTCTGACTTGGATTTAAGTACTGAGCATAAACTATACTACAAGTTGAGGGAAAGCATTGCTTTAACTGTATTTTGGCTATTTGCTCTTTAACAAAAAATTAATTGCGATTTTTATAAAGCGGATTTAATTATAAATTTACACATAGGATTTTCAATCAGTTAAGTTTTGATAAAAAATATTGAATTAAAATATGTCTCAAAGTTTTAAAAGACGTTTGGTCAGGGAAAGAGTTCTTCAAATACTATATGCTTATTCTATGAATAAGGAATCGCTTGAAAGCTTGGTGAACGGAGTGCTTTCAGATGTTTCAGATAAATCAGATAGAGATTTTGCAAATGATCTTGTAAATCGTGTACTAATTCATAAAGATGAACTTGAAAAGATGATAAAGCAACGTGTTGATAATTGGGAGTTAAACAGGATTGCGCTTATCGATAAGATCCTTTTGCAAATGGGAATTTGTGAACTGCTGTATTTTCCGGACATTCCTCCAAAAGTTTCTATCAATGAAGAAATTGAAATTGCAAAAATATACAGCACTGCAGGAAGCGGAAAGTTCATCAATGGAATTTTAGATGCAGTTTTATCTGAGTTAAAAGATTCAGGGAAATTGGACAAATCCGGCCGCGGATTATTGGAAGAAACTATTTCGAAAGCACCACCTCAAAAATGATCCATGAAAAATAAATCTAGAATATTTTTCTGGACATTGTTCGACTTTGCCAGAACTTCTTTTTCAGTTATCGTCATTACCGTTATCTATTCAAAATATTTTTCTAATTATGTTACAGGCGGTAAAGTCTGGCTCTGGGGTTTATCTGTCAGCATTTCAATGATAATTACTGCTTTTCTTAGCCCACCACTTGGAGCTATCGCAGATGTCTCGCGAAATAGAAAAAGATTTCTTCTAATCTTTTCATCTGTAACAATTTTGTGCACTGCACTTATGTTTAACGTCCAAAAAGGCGATATTATCTTAGGAATGGTCCTTTTTATTCTTGCTAACATCGGATATGAAGGGGGAGTGGTCTTTTACGATGCTTTTCTTCCCAATATCACTGAGAAAAAAAATTTTGGACGAGTTTCCGGCTATGGTTTTGCAATGGGCTATGTCGGTGCGCTTTCTGTGCTTTTAATAATAAAACTATTACTGCCCCAGCAAAGTTCTTCTGACTATTATTTTTATATCCGCCTATCCTTCGTCGTTGCCGCTCTTTTCTTTCTAATATTTTCAATTCCTCTCTTTCTGTTTATTAGCGAACCGAATGTCGAAGGTAGATTAAGAAAAGGTATAATTAGAAACGGAATTCGAAAAAGTGCTGATACCTTTAAAGCTATTTTCTTTCACAATAAATATCCATCTGTTTCAGGATTTCTTTTAGCTTTTTTCTTGTATAATGATGCCATCATTACGATCATTGCATTTGCTTCAATTTTTGCTTCGGGTATTTTAAAAATGACCGATGCTCAGATAATTTATTTTTTCATTATTGTCCAAAGTACTGCCATTTTGGGAGCATTTATTTTTGGTATAATTTCAGACCATATAGGCCCAAAAAAAACTATTTCTATAACGTTGGTTATCTGGCTTTTTGTAATTGTAGGTGCTTATTTCGATAACTCAATCGCTGGTTTTTATGTTGTAGGCTTGCTGGCTGGGCTTTCCATCGGCTCTTCACAATCTTGCAGCAGAAGTTTAATGGCGCTTCTTACTCCTAAGGAAAGGGAAGCCGAGTTCTTCGGCTTTTATGATGGTTTGTTCGGAAAGTCCTCTGCCGTTATAGGACCTCTTGTCTACGGTATTGTCGCTAATGTTTCTAATCAACGGTTTGCTGTGCTTGCCATCGGATTGTTCTTTTTGGCGGGGTTAATTATCCTTCAAAAAGTTGAAGTTCCTAAAGTTACAAACGGTAAGGAGATTAAATCGAGTTTATAAGAAATATTCTAAATTGCTTTCAATATTATCATTGTAAGATCATCATTAGCGGGATGTATATCTTGAAATAAGCTTACGCTGTCCAAAATTGCTTGCTGAATTTCTATTGCGGTTTTTTGCGAATTTTGCATTATGATATTTTTTAACCTGTCTATTCCGTATTCATGCAGACTTCCGTTCATCGATTCTACTACTCCATCTGTAAAAAAACTAAAATATCTCCTCGTTCTGCTTTAATCTCAATCTGTTCAAGAGAGTTTACAAATATTTCACTTTGTGTCAAACCAATTCCGATTCCACTCGGAATGATGTTCACGCAATCGTTTGATCTATTTCTGAAATAAAGCAATGGTAAATGTCCTGCTCGGCAAAGATGAAGTGTCCCGTTTGAATTCATTGAAGCAAGGCTTATTGTAAAAAATGAACCTTTTTGTAAAATATTTTTTAAGCTCTTATTTAAATTGGTCAAAATAGTTTTTGGCGTTGTACATTCGCCCGCAATATTGCGTAAAATTGCCTGTACCTGAACCATGTAAATTGCCGCTGCCATCCCTTTGCCAGAAATATCTCCGATCGCTATAAATATTTTGTCAGGCGCTGAGTCATAGTTTATAAAATCATAATAATCTCCGCCCACTTCCTTTGCCGGTTCGTAGCAAGCGCTGATTTCAAAATAACTATTTTTGGGAGGACTTTGCGGCATCAAGCTTTTCTGAATCTCACGGGCGACTGCTAGTTCATTTTTAGCTGTTAATTTATCTGCAAGTTCAAATGCTATTAAAAGATTCAAAAGAAGAAAGGAATAAATTATTAAATTCCAATTATTATTAATAATTGCAATTACAAAAAATATTAATGCGACTGAGTATATTATTCTTCTTATTGGTGTGAGCAGATTTAGAAACTCAAAGAAAAGATTTTTTAGGAAGTGGATGAGTCCCGATATGGAATTCTTTGGCTTCTCTGACTGTTTCATACGGCTTGCATAAAAATCATAAAGCTCTGGTATATCGCGCTTTACTAGCTTCTCGATTTCTTTAATGCTTAAATCGCTTGTATAAAATTGAAATAGCCTTTGTATCCGGTTGAAGTTTGCCAATGTTTATCTCTAATATTAATTAAGATTGAACTCATTCCCTTTTGGCCTAATTTCATCGTACATCTTTTTTATTTCATTGTAAGCATACATGCTACCGCGTTGTGCAGCAAAACGTAAGTACTTCGCTGCTAATCCTAAATTTTTATTTACTGCGATTCCATTCTCATAACAGTAACCTAGACTGGCTTGTGCCAGCACGGAACCTTCCGAAATAAAATCTTTTAATGAATCAATGTAAAGCGAATCTTCGCCTACTATATTTCCATCATAAAGATTATTTATGATCAACCGCAGTTCCGCTTCTTTGCTGCCTAACCCCGCCGCTTCTTGGTTTTATCAACCGGAAATATTTTACCTGTATAAAAGTTTAGACCTAATTCATTAATCGCCGGAATAAATTTTAAGGCGGAGGCTTTGATTAAAAAATTTGCTGCATCCTTGTCCGTTATTTGATTATTAAATTCTAAAGTAAATAAACCATACCAAACATACATGGCACGGGGGTCATTTTTATCTACTCGATTTTTCAATACACTTAAAAAATTATTTTTATTAATTTCATCCCATAGTAAAATCGGTGCACGCGGAGAATCAAGTCTGGCGGCGCGAATGTAATATTCTGCTGATTTTATTAAATCCCTTTTGAAATAAATTCCTTCCATATATAGCTTGCCCAGCAATGTAAGTGCCTCCGGGCTGCCGTTCTCTGCAAAGTCTTTTAATAGTTTTAAACTTATTGAATCAAACTTAAAAGTTGAATCATTTTTGTAGCTTATATTCAAAGCTTTTGCTAGACTATCGTTTCCTTCATGCAGTATATCATCTAAAATCATTCGGTCTGAAATAGTTTGCATAGTATCTTTTAGAGAAGCAAAATCTATAAATACAAGACCCGTCGAAGAAGCTAAAACTTTATCATTAGAATTTTCTTTTTTAAACTTATTGCTTTCAACCTTAACCTGGGAGTTAGCCGTGTCAATTGAAGAAAGGGAAATTCTTTTAAGCAATTCAGTCAAAGCTTCTTTTGCGGGAACGAATCCATTAGCGGCGGCTTTCTTTAGCCATGAATATGCTTTTGACCAATCTCTTTTTACTACAAGATTGTCCGTGTAACTTAGGCCTACTATATACTCTGCTTGAGGCATATCATCATTTGCAGCTTCAACAAAATAATTAAAAGCCTTAAAAGGATTCCATGAAATTCCCCAACCGTTAGTTAAAAGAATTCCGTAATTATAACAAGCTCCGGTTAATTTTTGTTTTGCTGCTTTTCCAATCCAATAAGCACTAAGTGTTGTATCATTAGGAAATCCTTGACCAGTTAAATATCTAATTCCAAGCTCATGCTCTGCCAGAGCATCACCTGCATTTGCATCCTGGATTAGCTTAAACTGCTGCCAAAGCTGATAGGATAAATCAGGACGATACAACAGGATTGGCCATCTTTGAGGCCGATTATTCTTAAAAGCCAAACTGACTGTTGTATCCTGTCCAAGCATTATCGCTGTCAAGAGTAATGATAAAAGAGAAATAAGAAATGCTTTTTGCTTCAAATTAGTTATCAAATTGTAATCTTCCGCTATTTTCGTATTAGACAAGGATATTTTTCATTTGTTTAATGTTTGAAATAAAACATAATATAAAATTATTATTTTGTTACCTTAGTTAAAACTCATCTTTTATTCAATAACCTATTTTTTCAAGTGCATTCTAAAGTTCATTCTATAGACGTTTCACACGCAATTATTTTTGTTTTTCATAAAAGCATAAATATGTGATTGATACATTATTTAAATAATATAATCAATTTTAGGTGAATAAATTATTGAATAAGAAGTAAAAATCAACTAACTTTGAGCCCAATAATTTTAAATCCCTTCTGTTAAATAAAGTATAAAAGGTACGTTTAATGTCTACAATTTTTGATATACTCTCTAAAAAAATAGTCGAATGGAGAAAAGAAGAAAGCGCAATTATTGAAAAAGGTGGTGCAAAAATATTATCTCAAGTAACTGTGGCTCAGGCTTACGGCGGAATGCGCGGTGTAGCTTCTTTAATTTGTGATACTTCAAGAGTTCCGCAGGACCAAGGTTTAATCATTCGGGAAATTCCACTGAAGAAATTATTGGATAAAACACCTGAAGAAATATTCTTTCTCCTTCTGACTTCAGAGCTTCCCGATAAAAATCAACTTGCTGATTTTTCGTCTGAAATAAGAAGTAGAAAAAATGTTCCTCAATATATTTGGGATGTTTTAAGAAGCATGCCAAAAGATTCTCACCCGATGACCATGCTAAACACTGCAATACTGGTTTTACAAAAGGAGTCGGTTTTTGCACGTAGATATGATGATGGAATGCGAAAAGAAGATTATTGGAAAGCAACTTTGGAAGATGCGCTAAATCTTGTAGCAAAACTTCCGGCAATTGCTGCGGGGATTTATAGAATGCGTTTTGACAAAGGTGAGATTATCCTGCCTGACCCTGCAATGGATTTAACTGGCGATTATGTCCACATGTTAGGCTTAGATGAAAGTAAGAAAGAAGAATTTAATGATCTTATGAGACTTTATTTGGTTGCTCACTGTGACCATGAAGGCGGCAATGTTAGCGCTTTGACAAATCTCACAATAAATTCTGCTTTATCCGATATTTATTATTCATTGTCCGGTGGCTTTGATGGTTTAGCCGGACCTCTTCATGGTTTGGCAAATCAAGAATGCTTAAAATGGGTTCTTGAGATAATGCAAAAATATGGAGACGCTCCGTCAAAAGAACAACTAAAAGAAATTGTTTGGGATACATTAAATTCGGGAAAGGTAATCCCGGGATACGGTCATGCAGTTTTAAGAGTTACCGACCCAAGATTTGAAGGCTTTTTACAGTTTGGTAAAAATCATTTTCCAGATGACCCGCTTTTTATAACCGTAGCAAGACTATATGAAGTTGTCCCTGAAGAATTGAAAAAAGTAGAAAAGATAAAAAATCCATGGCCAAATGTAGATGCAGCTTCCGGCTCGATGCTTTTTCATTATGGTTTGAAAGAATTTTCATATTATACGGTTGTTTTCGCTGTTTCCCGAAGCCTAGGATTAACCGCCCAAGCAGTAATTAACAGAGCTTTGAACGGCCCGATCATTCGCCCAAAGTCGGTTACCACCCATTTTGTAAAAGAATTTATTTCATAGTTTAACAAATAAAGAATTGAAAAAATGATTTCAAAGAACAAAGTTAAATTTATATTCGTCACGGGCGGAGTAGTATCCTCGCTCGGAAAGGGCATAACTGCTTCCTCGCTTGGTCTCCTATTAAAACAAAGAGGTTTCAAAGTAACAATTCAGAAGTTTGATCCTTACATTAATGTTGATCCGGGCACGATGAACCCCTTTCAACACGGTGAAGTATATGTTACTGATGACGGCGCTGAAACAGATTTAGACCTCGGTCATTATGAACGGTTTCTTGATGTGAATATGTCTAAGGCAAACAACACTACAACCGGACAAGTTTATTTTGAAGTGATTAACAAGGAAAGACGCGGAGATTTTTTGGGGGCAACAGTTCAAGTTATTCCTCATATTACAGACGAAATTAAACACCGGATGATTAAGCTTGCAGAACTTGGCGAATATGATATTATCATTACTGAAATTGGCGGAACTGTTGGTGATATTGAAAGTTTACCTTTCATTGAAGCAATGCGTCAGTTGATGCTACAATTCGGTAGAAAAAATACAATGAACATTCACGTAACTCTTGTTCCGTATATTGCATCTGCGGGTGAAGTGAAAACAAAACCAACTCAGCACAGCGTAAAGAATTTGCTTGAGCTAGGAATTCAGCCCGATGTATTAATCTGTCGTTCGGAAAAGAAAATCGCAAAAGATATTCGTGATAAAATTGCCTTATTCTGCAATGTTGATTCCAGGTCTGTTATTTCGGCTTACGATTGTTCTTCAATTTATGAAGTCCCTCTTGTTCTGTTCAAAGAAAAATTTGATCAAATTGTAATGAAGAGACTACATCTACCGGAAAAAAAATCTAAGCTTGAAGATTGGGAAAATTTAGTCTTAAATATCAAAAGTCCGTCAAGAACTGTTGAAGTAGCTCTTTGTGGAAAATATATCGATCACATGGATGCTTATAAAAGTATTATGGAAGCATTTGTGCATGCCGGTGCCGAAAATAATGCAAAAGTTAAGGTGAGGTCGATTAGCGCAGAATTGCTTGAGACTGTAGAAGCGGGAGAACTTTTAAAAGGCGTTAGCGGAATTTTAGTTGCTCCGGGTTTTGGCGAAAGAGGAATTGAAGGGAAAATTAACGCAATTCGATATGCAAGAGAAAATAATATCCCATTTTTTGGAATTTGCCTCGGCTTGCAATGCGCAGTTATTGAGTTTGCCAGAAATGTTTGCGGATTGAAAAAAGCTCATAGCGCAGAATTTAAAGCTAATAAATTCAGTGTTATTGATTTAATGCCGGATCAAAAAAATATTAAAAATATGGGGGCTTCTATGCGACTTGGTGCTTACCCATGCACTATTCAAGACGGAACAAAAGCAATGGAAGCTTATAAGACAAATTTTATTTCTGAACGTCACAGACACCGTTATGAAGTAAATAATAAATTTAGAAACACACTAGCCGATAACGGGATGGTTTTTAGCGGATTATCACCGGATAAAGAATTGGTTGAGATTATAGAACTACCTTCACATAGATGGTTTCTTGGCTGTCAATTTCATCCTGAACTAAAATCAAGAGCCACTAAGGCACACCCATTATTCCGAGAATTTATTAAGGCTTCATTAAATTATGCCGAAGAAAAAAAAATTTTGCCAAAGATGAATAAACCCGATCTTTTTATTTGTGACAGGAAAAAAAATGACACTACTTTTCTAAGGCTTTTTATTTCCACAAAATTTTACTTCCAAAATCTTTTACTAATTTTGTTATTCTTATTCCTTTATCAAAATAATCTTTTCGCACAACCCGTAATAAACCATTTGGTAAAAAAGGGACTTCAATACAGTTATGATTTTAAGTGGGAAAAAGCAAAAAATATCTTTGAAGGTTTGATAAAGAGATATCCTTCAGATCCGCGCGGATATCATTACGAATCCTCTATTTACTTATGGTATTACCTTAGCAACCAAGACGTTGAGAACTTCCAAACTTTCATATCATATTCTGATACCGCAATTATAAAAGCAAACAATTTATTAGAAAAAGACCCTGATAACACAGATATACTTTATACATTAGGTTCAGATTACAGCTATAGAGCAATAGCTTTTATTAAAGCGCAAAAATTTTTAGATGCTGTTTGGGCAAGCAAAAAATCCGAATCCTACTTAAATGAAACTCTCGCAAAGGACTCATCAAAATATGATGCGTATTTGGGATTGGGTTTGTACAATTTTGCTGTAGGGCAAATTCCCTCAGCATTCAAATGGGCGCTTAACCTTGCAGGCATTAACGGGAATGTTGATAATGGTTTAAGCTTAATCCACAAAGCTGCCGAAAACGGAAATCTAGCAAAAGTAGAAGCGGAATATTATTCTGCGCAAATTCTATCAGATTTTCTTGATGATTATAACGCTGCAAATAGATATTTAAACAACCTGACAGCAATGTATCCAGGGAATTTGCTTTTTCGATATTCTCTAGCAGTTTTACAAATTAAGAAACATAATCTTAATGAAGCGAAAATTATATTAACGAAATTATTAAAGAATGATAATTCAGATTTTAAGCAGCTCATTTCTTTTTCCGAATTTTTAAAAGGTGATATATTTTTCAAAGAAAACCAATTTGATTCTGCAAAGACATATTATCTTGACTTTCTAAATAATAGTCCAAGCAATGATTATAAAGGTATTGCGGCTTTTCGTTTAGCGGTTTCTTATGAAATAACCGGTAACCGCGCAGAAGCTGTTAAATATTATGAGCTGACCGGCGAAGGGAATATGGATTTGGAAGACGATATTTATGCCAAGCGCAAAGGTGAAATATTTACTAAACGCACTATGGCATATACCGAAATGGATGCTATAAAAGATGATAATATGATTGAAGATGGTAGATATAAAGCTGCATTCGATTCGTTAACTTCGTTACTTGAAAGGATACAAACAGATAGACTAAAGGCGGAAGTATATCTTTACTTAAGTAATGCTGCTTATTATTTAGGTAAATACGATGAATCGATTAATTTTGCTCTTACAGCGAAAGTTCTAAATTCTGATCAAGAAAGATGGATTAAGCCCTTCGCTTGTTATTATGCGGCAAGAGCGGATAAGAAATTAAAAAACAATAGCGCAGCCATTAATTTTGTCGATGAAGCAAAAAGTTATTCAGATTACGATTATCAGAAGAAGCTAAAAAATCTTCTCATTGCACTAACTTCTAAATAAAAATATACATTAGCTCTTAAATATAGTAGACTTTCATTGACAATATTTTTGCATTTAGCTAATTTTTGTCACCTTTTTGGGTATATTTATTTTGAGAATTGCCGTTTTTGTTTCAGGCCGTGGTTCAAATTTAAAAGCTATTTTAGACAGTCGCGATATTCAGTATAATATTGAGGTAAAAGCTGTTGTTAGCGATAAAATAGATTGTCCTGCTTTTTCAATAGCACAGAAATTTTCCATATTGACTTTTAGCGTCGGGAATAAAACCGGCTTTGTGAATTATGAAGAACTCAGCGAGTCATTGCAATCGTTAGAAGTTGAGCTTATAGTTCTTGCGGGCTATTTAAAGTTAATTCCAAATAATTTTTTAAGTCTTTACAAAGGTAAAATTATTAATATTCATCCCGCTTTATTACCGTCATTCGGCGGTAAGGGAATGTATGGGATAAATGTTCATAAAGCTGTTTTTGAATCATCAGCAAAAGTTTCCGGAGCAACAGTTCACTTTGTTGATGAAACATATGACACAGGAAAAATTATAATGCAAAGATGTATCGACATTTCGGATGTCAAATCACCCGAAGAGATAGCAGATAGAGTTCTTAATATTGAGCATGAAATTCTTCCTTTTGTTCTAAATAAGTTCGCAGAAGGAAAAATTAAGATTGTCGGAAAAAGAGTTATAATTAATTAAAATAAAGTAAAAAATAATTTCTCTTATTAGGATTTTTAATTGAAAAAGTTAGCTTTAATCAGTGTTTCGGATAAAACAAATATTGTTGAATTAGCCAAGTCTCTTAAGGATTTTAACTATCAAATCTTAGCCACAGGTAATACAGCTAAAATACTATCGCAAGCTAATGTTGAGGTTACAGAGATTTCAAATTTTACCGGATTCCCGGAAATTTTTGACGGAAGGGTAAAGACATTGCATCCTAAAATATTTGGGGGGATACTTTTCAGGCGCGATAACAACAAAGACAAAATTCAAGCGGAGGAAAATCAAATATTCCCGATAGATATTGTTTGTGTTAATCTTTATCCTTTTGTAAAAACAGCCTCGAACCCTAAATCCAATTTGGATGAAATAATTGAGAACATAGATATCGGCGGACCAAGTTTAATTCGCGCTTCAGCAAAGAATTATAAATTTATTTCAGTGCTTACCAATCCCTCACAATATGGTCCATTTTTAGAGGAATTAAAAAACGGTTCTATTAGTGCTGAAACAAGAACAAAACTTGCAGTCGAAGCCTTCTCCCATACGGCATATTACGATACTTACATCGCAAATTTCTTAGAAAAGAAATTTGAATTAACATCAACTCACTTCCGGCTAAATCTTCCAAAAGAAAAAACATTACGGTACGGTGAAAACCCTCACCAGAATGCTGCTTTGTTCGGGAACTTTAATGAATATTTCGAAGTATTTCATGGTAAAGAAATTTCTTATAATAATATTTTAGACTTAATCGCCGGTGTAGAATTAGCCGAAGACCTGAGAGAAAACCTGCCTCCCGGTGGCAGTACATGCATTATAATCAAACATCAAAATCCTGCAGGCGCTGCAATTAGCGATACCCCTTTTGATGCTTATAGCAAGGCGCTTAAGTGTGACCCTGTTTCTGCCTTCGGTGGAATAGTAATTTTTACTACGGAAGTGGATGAAAAACTTGCTTTAAAATTAAATGAAATATTCTTAGAAATTATTTGTGCCCCAAGCTATACAGATGAAGCAGTTAAAATCTTAACTAAGAAAAAAGATAGAAGATTATTAAAACAGTTAAAATCTGTCAGTGAAGAAAAAATATCTTTTAGGAACATTCCAGGTGGTGTAATTCTTCAGGACTCGGATCATGAAACATTAGATAGAGAAAACATTAAAATTGCAACTGTAAAAAAACCTGATGAGAAAGAATTAGAAGATTTGTTTTTCGCGTGGACTGTTGCAAAACATACCAAATCAAACGCGATTGTTTTTGTGAAAGATAAAACTACTCTAGGCGTAGGTGCGGGACAAATGTCGCGACTCGATTCTGCTAAAATTGCTTTCATGAAAGCTAAAGAACATGACTTGATTTAAGCGGTTCTGTTGCGGCTTCCGATGCTTTTTTCCCATTTCCTGATACTTTGCTTGAGATAATTAATTACGGTGCAACTTCTATTATACAGCCCGGTGGATCAGTTAGAGACAGCGAAGTAATAGAAGCAGCAAATGAAAAGAATGTATCAATGGTTTTTACAGGAATTAGACACTTTAAACATTAAGAGGAATTATGGGTTTATTTGATTTTTTTTCCGCCGATATAGCAATGGATCTTGGAACGGCGAATACTTTAATTTATGTTAAAGGAAAAGGTATTGTACTTAACGAGCCGTCTATAGTAGCTTTCGATAAAAACACTAAGCGAATTATTGCGCTCGGAAATAAGGCAAAAGAAATGCAAGGTAGAGAGCATAAAGATATTAGAGTTACTCGCCCCATGCGGGACGGTGTAATAGCCGATTTTGAAATTGCCGAAGGAATGATTCGCGCTTTTATTAAGAGTGTAAAAGCGACAGGTGCTATAACAAGCAGAAGAATTGTTGTAGCTGTTCCTAGCGGCGTTACTGAAGTTGAAAAAAGAGCTGTCCGCGATAGCGCCGAACACGCCGGAGCAAAAGAAGTTCATTTAATAGCCGAACCAATGGCCGCTGCTATAGGAATCGGAATTGATGTAGAAGCACCTGTCGGGAATATGATTATTGATATTGGTGGGGGAACAACTGAGATTGCGGTAATTGCTCTATCCGGTATTGTGAATGAAGAATCCATTCGTATTGCTGGAGATGAAATGAATTATGCCATTATGCAGTTTTTCAAAAAAAATCATAATATCCTTATTGGTGAAAGAACTGCCGAAGCTATAAAATGCGAAGTTGGTTCAGCCGTTCCTCTAAAAGAGGAGATAACTATCCAGGTGAAGGGAAGGGATTTAGTAGGTGGAATTCCTAAAACTACTGAGGTAAGCTCTGTTGAAATTAGGGAGGCTTTGAACGAAGCAGTCGTCCAAATAGTTGATGCAGTAAGGCAATCGCTTGAGAGAACCCCGCCTGAACTTTCGGCTGATATTCTTGATCGTGGAGTGATGCTAACAGGCGGCGGAGCTTTATTAAAAGGTTTAGATGAAAGAATTCGTATGGAAACTAATCTTCCTGTGCATGTTGCCGAAGATCCGTTAACGGCAGTTGTTAGAGGCGCGGGGAAGGTTATTGATAATTTAAATCATTATACAAAAGTTTTAATTCGTAATAGAAGATATTAATGTTTAAAATTTTTTCAGCAATTTGGAAAAAATTTAAAGAATATATCGTTCTTTTACTCCTACTTATTATCAGCCTGATTATTTTATCTTCAAATCAAAAACCGTCAGCTAAGAAGGCTAGTTCTGTTTTCTTTGGCGTTTTCGCAAATTTTTCATCCGTAATATCTGATGCTTTAGATATTGCAAAGTACAAAAGTGAGAATTCTTCTCTCAGAAAAACCAATGCAGAGTTGATGCTGGAAATAAATAAATTACGACAGTACGGAATTGAAAATTCCGAACTAAAAGATCTGCTTGGGATTAAAGACACTCTCCATTATCCTATTTTACCTGCGAACGTAGTTTCAAAATCCTTATCTAGATCACAAGGCACTTTTACTTTAAACGTAGGAAGAAGAGACAGTGTGAGACCCGGTATGCCGGTTATAAATGAATTCGGGTTAGTGGGAATAGTTTATTCTACTTCTTCAAACTATTCAATAGTCCGAACTCTGGAAAACCTCGACCTTAGTTTAACAGTAAAGGATGAAAGAAGCCGGGTTGACGGAGTTATGAAATGGAATGGAGCCAACCTGGTTATTATTAATGTCCCGAAAACTTTTGATGTTGAACCAGGGGACAGAATCATTACTTCGAATCTTAGTTCTATTGTAGCAATGCCTGTTCCTGTCGGAGTTGTGGTCGGATTGAATAATGTAGAGACAGGTATATTTAATGAAGTAAAAATAAAACCGTTTGTTGATTTCGTTACAACTGAGAACGTTTTCGTAATAAAAGTGGTCGAAAGCAAAGAAGAAGATAACCTCGAATTAAATTTTTATAATAGAAAATAAATGCGTTCTGAATATCTCTGGTCAATTATACTTTTTTTCCCGATATTGCTAATCCAAACTACCATTTTGCCGATTATCGCAATTCATGGAATTGTGCCCGATTTAATCCTTATTCTGTTGGTGTTTTATTCAATGCGCTTGGGGCAGTTATACGGAACGGTTTTGGGATTTCTTTATGGATTCCTTTTTGACATGATAACCGGTAGTTTACTCGGAAGCACAATGATTTCTTTAACGGTCGCCGGATTTATTGCCGGGTACTTTTCAAATGAAAATAAACGCGATTATTATTTTAAGAATTATATCTTTGTTATGATTGCATTTATGTGTTCTTCTATAAATTCAGTTTTAAATTCTTTTTTCTCTTCTGTTGATCTAAATACAAATTTGATCCATTTATTGCTTAACCAAGGTTTCTTGCCTGCACTATATACTTCTTTAATTAGTTTTTTAGTGGTCTTCTTTTACCCTAAGAGGAGCTTTGAATCATGACTCAAAGTTCAGGTGGGTTCGGAAGAAAATCAGTACTCTATATCATTATTTTAGCTTTTTTCGCTGTGTTAATTTTGCGATTGTTCCAGATGCAAATTCTTGAATATAAATTTTATAATGAAAAATCCGCAAACAACAGTATAAAGGCAATTGAGCAAATACCTCTCAGAGGAGTTTTTTACGATCGCAATATGAACATTGTGGTAAGCAATGTCCCCGCATATACACTCAGAATTACTCCGGCTGAATACAATAAAAAGTTAAATAGTACACTAGAAGCTGTATTGGGAGAAAAACCTGGCTATATAAACAAAATATTAACTGAAAATCGAATTTATTCACGCTATATTCCAATAAGGATAAAACGCGGAATTGATTTTAAAGTGGTTTCATGGCTTGAAGAAAATGAGGAACATCTACCCGGCGTTGATTACATTGTGGAAATGCAGAGAGATTATCCTGATGGAATTAGGGGTTCACATATTTTTGGTTACACAAAAGAAATTTCGCCAAGGCTTTTAGAAAAGTATAAAAATTTATATAAACCCGGAGATTTCATTGGATACACGGGAATTGAAAAAGCTTATGAAAGTATCCTGCGCGGGAAAAAAGGTTATAAATATGTCTTGGTTAATGCGCGTCGAAAAGAGACAGGAAGATTTAAGAACGGCAAAGATGATGTGCCGTCTATTAAAGGAAATGATTTAGTCCTTACAATTGATGCCGATGTGCAAAGGGTCGCGGAACAAGAGTTGAAAGGTTACAGCGGAGCGGCTGTTGCAATTGAACCTAAAACCGGTGAAATTCTTGCGATGGCTAGCGCACCAGATTATGACCTTAGTGAATTTTCTTATGTCACATCAAGAGAGTATTTAAATAAATTGTATACCGATCCGGCTAAACCATTTTTTAACCGGGCAACGCAATCTGCAAATCCTCCTGGCTCAACATTTAAAATAATGGAAGCCATTTGTGCGCTTAATAATCATATAATAGATACTAATTTTACAACGACTTGTACAGGCGGACAAACATTTTTCGGCAGGTATTTTAAATGCGATGCTCGCCATGGGACTTTAAATGTTATTCATGCTATCGAACATTCGTGTAATGTTTTCTTTTATAATTTGATATATAAAATCGGTATGGATAAATGGCATGAATATGCAAACTTGTTTGGCTTTGGCCGGGATACTCATATCGATATTGACGATGAAGTCAAAGGGCTAATACCAAGTTCCCAGTATTATGTAAAACGTTATGGGGAAAACTGGCCTAAAAGTATTATGGCAAGTTTAGGGATCGGTCAGGGCGAAGTAAATGTTACTCCGATTCAATTAGCTCAGTATGCGGCTTTGATTGCTAACGACGGTGTTACATATACACCGCATCTTGTTCGCGGCTATCTTACTAATGGTACAAAAAAACTTGTTCCTTTTAGTTTTAAAAAAATAGATTTAGGAATTGATAAAAGAATATTTAATATCGTAAAAGAAGGAATGTATTTAGTCGTGAATGGTAACGGGACGGCTGCCGGAATAAAATCTAAAGACATAGCTATTGCTGGGAAAACTGGTACGGCTCAAAATCCTCATGGTAAAGATCATGCGTGGTTCATCTGCTTTGCGCCTTATGATAATCCAAAAATTGCTGTTGCTGTATTAGTTGAAAATGTCGGATTTGGAGCTACTTATGCTGCACCCATTGCAAAAAAAATGGTTGAAGCTTACTTGGAAAAAGATAAGTTAAAAAATGAAGAAAGAACGCCGGAAAATAATTTCGATAACAAATTGATAGGCGCAAAACTTGAGAATTGACTATAAACTAAATGATAAACTTGATCTTGGGCTATTTATTCCAACCCTTATTTTATTTGGAATAGGATTAGTCGCAATTTATAGCTCTACCCTTAATAATCCACATGCGGGTGGAAATTTTCACAAGCAGGTAATTTGGGGTATAGGGGCTATAATCACTTTTTTTATTTTTTATTCTCTCCCGACTAATTCTTTTAAATCTCTTGCAATTCCTTCATACATCGGCTCAATTATTTTGTTACTTGTTGTTTTAGCAATCGGCAAAAGAGTTTATGGTGCAAAAAGTTGGCTCGGTATTGAAGGACTAGGATTTCAACCATCAGAATTTGCAAAGCTTGGTACAATAATGGCTCTATCAATATTTTTAAGCCGAAAAAATACAGACCTCGAAACATTTAAAGATATTTTGATTTCGCTTGCTATCGGATTAATTCCGGTTGCTTTAATTCTGGTTGAACCTGATTTAGGAACCTCGTTTGTTTTTTTTGGTTTAATATTAATCATGCTTTTTTGGAAAGGAATAAGTCTATTTGGGCTTTTTATTGTCCTTTCACCGGCAATAATAGCAATATCATCTTTATTCGGAATTTATTATTTAATTGCTTCATTAATCCTGGTCGTAGTTTGTCTTTTCCTTTTTAAAAAGGATATTTTCTTTAGCGGTTCAATTTTTGCCCTAAATCTTGCTTCTGGATTTTTTACTAAATACGTTTACGATATATTAAGTGAACACCAACAAACAAGGATAAGATCTTTTATTAATCCTTGGGCTGATCCTTTGGGAGCAGGATACAATGCTATTCAGGCAAAAGTTGCGGTAGGTTCCGGAGGGTTATTTGGCAAAGGTTTTTTGGCAGGTAATCAAACACAGCTTCAATTTATTCCGGAACAATGGACGGATTTTATTTTTTGTGTTATCGGAGAAGAATTTGGCTTTATTGGTGCTGTAATTGTATTGGGGTTATTTTTATATCTTTTTATAAGATTATTAAAAATTGCTTCCTCTACAAAAGATGAATTTTTAAGCCTGACAATTATCGGTATTCTCGGAGTCTATTTTATACATTTTATGATAAACGTAGGAATGGTTGTAGGCGTTATGCCGGTAATAGGAATTCCACTGCCATTTTTAAGTTACGGCGGAAGTTCTCTTGTTGTTGACATGATGATGCTTGGAATTGCTGCAAATGTTTTTAGAACAAGAAAAAATTACACTTGACTTATTTTACTATTTAATGATTGGAGATAATTTGATTTTATCCGACAAAAAAATCTTGGAAGAAATAAAAAACGGATCAATTGTGATTGAGCCGTTCAATAGAGATAATTTAGGCAGTAACAGTTATGATGTCCATTTAGGCAAATGGCTTTCTGTTTATGATAATGATATCCTGGACGCAAAGATTCACAACAAAATATCAAGATTTGAAATCCCAAACGATGGATACATTTTGATGCCATCTAAACTTTATCTCGGTGTTACTGAAGAATACACTGAAACAAGAAATTATGTTCCTTTCGTTGAAGGGAAATCAAGCATCGGACGACTCGGTATTGATATTCATTCAACCGCAGGAAAGGGAGATGCAGGTTTTTGTAATACATGGACATTGGAAATATCGGTAAAACAACCCGTGAAAATTTATAAAGGCATGCCTATCGGTCAGATTATTTATTTCCAAATTTCCGGTACCATTGAAACTCCGTACAACAAAAAGAAAAATGCAAAATACAATAAGAGAACCGAGTTTCCAGTCGAATCTATGATGTTTAAGAATTTTGGGAAAAAATGAAAGCACTAGATAAATTAAAGAAGAAAAATGGGGAAGGGAAATTCATCTGCGTAGGTCTTGATACTGATATAGAAAAAATCCCACAACATTTAAATAGTTTGAACAATCCTATTGTTGAATTTAATAGACAAATAATTGAAACCACTGCCGAATATGTTGCCGGTTACAAAATCAATTTTGCTTTCTATGAAAAAGATGGGAACCGCGGCTTAGAAAATTTATCAGAGACAATTTCGTTAATACCCAATGACGTTCTAACAATAGCCGACGCTAAGCGCGGCGACATAGGAAATACGTCTCAAATGTATGCTAAGGCAGTTTTTGATCATTTCAAATTTGACTCAATAACTGTTAATCCATACATGGGAAAAGATTCCGTCGATCCGTTCATTTCATTTTCGGACAAATTGATTTTTATATTGGCTCTAACTTCAAATGCTGGTTCCGAAGATTTTGAAAAATTAAAACTTGATGATGGCTCATATCTTTTTCAGAAAGTCATTACGAAAGTAAATCAGTGGAATAAATCTAAAAACTGCGGGCTTGTATTCGGAGCAACAAAAATTGAAGAGTTAAAAGAAAACATTGACCTCATTGGAAGCCTTCCGTTGCTAATTCCGGGGGTTGGCGCTCAAGGAGGAAGTTTTGAGGATGTTGTTAAAATATTAAGTTTGGCAAATAGAAATGATTATCTTGTGAATATAAGTAGAGGAATAATATATAAATCAAAAGAAAAGGATTTTGCATTGGCCGCAAAGAATGAAATAAAGGGATATAATAATCTTGTCCGTTCTATTTTGAAAAATTAAAATTTTCTGTAGTTTGAGGTCAGTTATTTAGATTTTACCGGCAGGGTTGCAGACGGTGAAGATAAAAAGGTCAGTTTTATTTTTCTCTATTTAAAAATAAAAGAGGGAACTAAATATGAACAGACAAGTCAATATCCGGGAAAAATTCCTTTATGAAATCTGGAAAAATCAAAATTTTGACAAAAGTCTAAAAACAGGGGACTCACAGCAAATTGAAATCTTATCTGCCGGTGAAGAGAATAAAGACACTGAAGGACCGGATTTTCTTCATGCACGAATTAAAATTGGGAATATCACATACATTGGCGATGTGGAAATAGACCTTTTCAAATCTGATTGGGAGAATCATAGACATAAATCTAACAAAAACTATAATAAAGTAATTCTGCATGTTGTCCTAAATAATAATTTGAAACAAAATTTTGTCCTTTCACAAGACGGCAGAAAAATTCCTTCCATTGCCATTTCTTCGTTTCTTCGAGATGATCTTAAAACTAATATTCAGAAAGCAATATTATCCGAACGAAATAATAGAATGAAAAAAATGCCTTGTGTGGATGTAAATAGGATAGTAGATGAAAAGGAAAAATTAAATTTTATTTATGACCTAGGATTAAAAAGATTCAAATATAAATGCGATAAAATGCTTTCAAGGTTAAAAGAAATTTCTTACTTCAATGAACTAGCGATAAAAGAACCTATAATTGGGTATGACTTTGACGAAAGATTTTTTAATAAAACATTTTCTCAAACAGATTTTAATGATAAAGAAATATGGCATCAATTAATGTATGAATCACTCTTTGAAGCACTAGGGTATTCAAAAAATAAAGAGATGATGAAAAATCTTACGAAGGCTGCCGATATTAAATTTTTTAATCTTTTTGTTCATCAAAATAATTTTATAAAATATATAGAAACCGCATTGTTTAAAATCAGTGGTCTTTTGCCTGAAGTTGATCAGATGCCAGATGCAGAAACTTCCACATACATCAGAGAACTTTATCAACACTGGTTAGAAATTAAGCCAATCTACGATGGTCAAATATTTCACTCGACACAATGGCACTTTTTTAAGATGCGACCGCAAAATTTTCCGACGATTCGTTTAGCCGGAGGTATAAAATTATTGCATCGAATCCTTAAAGAAAATTTATTCGGTAAGATTATTAATAAAGTTGAAAACTGCGAGTTAAAAGATCTTCCAAAAGAACTTCGCTCTCTAATAATTGTTCCTGGATATGGCTATTGGACAAACCATTATGTTTACGATCAACCGGCGAACGAACAAATAAATTACTTCATTGGAATTTCTCGCTCCGATGAAATAATTATAAATATTATTTTACCAATAATTTTAGTTTACTTTGATTTATTCGGCAAAAAGGAGCTATTACAAAAAGTACTTTCACTTTATTTAAATTATTATCAAGTAAGCGATAATAGCTTAGTTAATGAAATTTCTTCAACTTTATCACTTAATGATGCTTGGAAACGAAGTGTGCTTTATCAGGGGATGATTGAATTATTTAGGAGTTATTGTATCAAGGAAAAATGCTTGGAATGCCAAATAGGAGGAAAAATATTTACCTAATTTTGTTGTACTGTTATTTCTGAAATATTTAATTACTGCTCGAAAGTCTTTGGATGTCGTCTCGTAATTTTGCCGCTCTCTCATACTCTTCTGCTTCAATGGCTTCTCTTAATTTGTTTTGAAGTGCTGCTAGCATTGCTTCTTTTGTTTTAGGAATTTGGGTTTCTTTCTCATCAGGATACTCTTCTTTTTCTTCAAATGGATCTTTCCCTGGTTCATCCGATGGAATAAATGCAGCAGTTTCCATAACTGACTCCATGACGTAAATCGGAGATTGAGTTCTTACTGCTAATGCTATGGCATCGCTAGGACGGCTATCAATTTCATTAGTTAGACCCGAGATTTCCAAAATAATTTTTGCATAAAAAGTATTTTCTCTTAGCTCATCAATTACAATTTCATTTATTGTACCGCCAAGATTTTCAATTACTTGCTTTAATAAGTCGTGAGTAAGGGGTCTTGGCGGTTTTATTCCTTCAATCTCAAGCGCAATAGCCTGAGCTTCAAAAGCTCCGATGATAATTGGTAATCTTCTAGCTCCTCCGGATTCCTTAAGTAGAATAGCATAAGCGCCTCCGGCTGATGGGCTAGACGATAAACCGAGAATTTCACATTGAACTTTTTGCAAATTAAACTCCAAATTGATTATGCTTTAGCTTTTTTTATCTCTTCAGTCAAAGCGGGTAATATCTCAAATACATCTCCGGCAATCCCATAATCAGCTACTGTAAATATGGGAGCATCCTTATCCTTATTTATTGCAACAATATACTTAGAGGAAGACATTCCTGCTAAATGTTGAATTGCCCCTGAAATTCCACATGCTATATAAAGTGATGGTGACACAGTTTTCCCGGTTTGACCAACTTGTTCTCTATGTGGTCTCCAACCTGCATCAACAGCAGCTCTAGAGGCACCAACTGCCGCACCTAAAACATCGGCTAAGTTTTCAACTAGGTTAAAATTTTCAGGAGCTTTTAATCCTCTTCCTCCAGAGACAATAATATCGGCCTCCGCAACATCAAGCTTGCCTTCAGATTTTTTGTATTCAACGACCTTTGTTTTCAAATTAGGATTTGAGACATCTCTTGTTTCAATCTTCAATTCTTGTGGTACTTCCGGGATTTGAGCCTTGAAAACATTTGGGCGGATTGTAACGACTTTTTTATCTGAATTAAATTTAACATCAACAAGAGCTTTCCCAGCATAAACGGGACGAGTAAATAACGGTGGATTTCCGGTAAAATCAACGCTAACACAATCCATAATGCAACCAGCATCTATACGAGCGCCTATGCGCGGAGCCAAATCTTTTCCTAATGCTGTATCACCAAAAATTAAATACTCAGCGTCAGTTTCCTTTACTGCTTCGCATACCAAGTCAGTGTATGCTGAGGCTGAATAATTTGTAAGTGATTCGTTTTTGTAATGAAGAACTTTTGAAATTCCATATTTGGAAATATCATTCAAGTTCTGAATATCATTTCCTATTACTACGCCCACAACCTCAGTATTTAGTTTTGTAGCGATATTTGTTGAAAAACTTACGACTTCAAAGGATACTTTCTTTAACTTATTTTCTCTCTGTTCAAGAATTGCCAACACAACTTTAGACATATAATATCTCCTTTTAATTAAATTACTTTTGCTTCTTCATGGAGTAGTTTTACTAACTCAGGAACTGCCGAGACATCAGTCCCGATTATTCTTCCGGGTTGTTTTGCTGCAGGTTTTCTCATTTTTACAACTTCTGTATGGTTAGTAGTTTCAACGATAGGCTTTTCTAAAATCTCTTTTTTCTTTGATGCCATTATTCCTTTTAGAGAAGCATAACGCGGCTCATTTAAACCTTTTTGAGTTGTAATTACAACCGGCAGTTCGGATTCAACTACTTCTTTACCGCCTTCGATTTCTCTTTCAGCAATAACTTTTTGTCCTTCAATATTTAGATAAACAGCATTTGAAATACAGGAATATCCTAAGAACTCAGAAGTCAATTGTCCGACAATCGAATCATCATAATCAACCGATTGTTTTCCCATAAAGACTATATCGAATTGTTGATTTTTCAATTCTTCCGCTAATGCTTTAGCAATTCCAACTGAATCTAAAGATTTATCAGTCTTTAACAATATGCCTTTGTCAACACCCATTGCTAAAGCTTTCCTTAATGTTTCTTTACTATTATCGTTTCCTACGCTTATTGCAACAACTTCACCGCCAAATTTTTCTTTTGTTTTTAATGCCTCTTCAACGGCAAACTCATCATAAGGATTAATTATAAATACAACACCTGCAGGATCAATATGTTTTTCATCTTGCCCTATTTTGACTTTTGTGGCTGTATCCGGAACATGACTTACACAAACCGCAACTTTCATCTGCCCTCCTTTTTAATTTAATTTTTGTATAAAATATAAACATACACTGATATAAAATCAAATCAATGAATTTAGAATATCAATTTATATCGTTCGATATTAGTGGAAATAAATTAAAATATGGAAATAGAATATAGCGGCAAGACGAAAAGGCTAAGATTAAAGTCAGGAAAAATATTCCACTTTCGGTGCAGCCCCAGCGGACAAGCCTTTCTGTCCGGTATACAGGCTTGGTGCTTTTATTATCAATTGCTAATTACTCTCTTAGGTTTACATTTCTACAGTTTGTTTAATGGAAAGTATACGGGCTAAGGTTATTAGAAGGTTTGTTGATGCGCATTCAGAGTGTATTCAGAGTGTATTCACAGTGCATTCAGAGTGCATTCATAATTTTGGGAGAGTTATTTTTAATTTGTTTTAGATTCAGATTATAATATGTCCAAAACGAATTGTTTTATTTTTTTTACTTAATTGTTCTATTATTTACTGGAGTGACAACTATTAAAAATTTATTTAAATTGTAGTGCTAATAAAATAAGAAGTTGTTGTGGAAAAAGAAGTACTAAATAATCCTTTAATCGATTTTGATTCTGAAAGTGAAGTTTCTATAAGGACAATCAGCAAGGTAGTCTTATTCAATGACAACTGGCATACTTTTGACGATGTCATATTACAATTGGTTAAAGCTATCAATTGTTCGTTTGAAAAAGCTAGGGCACATGCTTTTGAAGTTCACGTAAAAGGGAAATCAATCGTCTTTAGTGGCGATATAAAAGATTGTTTGAGAGTGTCATCTATACTTGAAGAAATTGCTTTAAACACCCAAATTATTACTTGATAACTCATGTTACGCAGACAATTTCAAATATAAAGGAAGTGAAGTGCAAAACCTCCGAGGTTTAGGAAAACCTCGGAGGTTTCTCATTATGTAATAATAACCTTTTGCGTAAGGTGACTTGATAAGTTACTTTTAGTAGACTATCTAAATAGGGAAAAACTAAATAGAGTTTCTGCTTAAACATTATTTTATTCTCCCACAATTAAATTTTACAAATAATCAAAAATACTTTGATTTGGTAAGGTCCCCAGTATAGCTTAATTCATTGTTTATCCCTCTTGCATTATTTATATTTGTACTTCAAATTTTTAAAACTAAGGAAAAATGTGAATAATTTTAGAAACGATATTAGAAACATCGCAATAATAGCGCATGTCGATCACGGTAAGACTACTTTGGTTGATCACATGCTTAAACAAACCGGCGCCTGGAGAGAGAATCAGCACATCGACAAAAGGGTAATGGATTCCAATGCTCTCGAAAAAGAAAGAGGAATAACCAT
>JAKBMG010000210.1 GCA_021831685.1 Bacteroidota bacterium
AAGTTGGGTTTTTATTTTAATCAGGAATGAGATTTTCTCATTCAATTTTCAAAAAAAGTCAATAAAACTCAAAAAAGGTGATTAATTTGTACTACTAATTGCCTGAAAAATTGAAATAATTTCATTAAATTTTGATTTGAAAGAAATTATTCCATCCTGTAAGTTCTCTTTTTCTAAGTTTATAAATGAAAGTTATAAATAAGCTACAGATAAAAAAAACAAAGGAATATCTCTCATCATATTTTAATGCAAATATGTTGAGAAGCGTTATATTGTTTAGCGGAGGCATAATTTTGTTTGTTGCCGGAGTTATAGTTTATGGAATAATTATAAATATGCGCCAGGTTCCCTTGTCGGTAGATATGGCGCGCAAGGGATTTTCAAAATTGGACGATCCTGTAATAATTGTTGTAAGAAGCTCTTACTCTTTAAAGCTTTACAACGATACTGTCCTTATAAAAACATACATTGCAAATTTTGGAAGAAATGTCACCGCTCCTAAAAACAAAGCCGGCGACCTTGCTACTCCAGTAGGGAACTATGAAATTTGTGAGATCGATACTAATACTAAGTATTATAAATTTTTTAAGATAAATTACCCCAATATCTATGATGCAACGGAAGCTCTAAGGAAGGGTTTAATCTCCCAAGAAGAATTTGATAAAATTAAATTTGATTATTATTATGGTATCTGCCCTGATCCGAATACGGAACTTGGCGGAAATATGGGAATTCATGGAATAGGAAGATTAGATTTTCTTTTTAAGTATCTTCCTTTTGTATATAATTGGACTGACGGTTCGATTGCAATCAGTAACGAAAATATGGACGAACTTTATTCAGTTGTAAAGAAAGGAACTAAAGTTGTTATCAAATAAACACACTCTTTCGATAGTTTTATTTTTATCTCTCGTCTTTTTTTCTTGCGGGGGAAAAAATCAAAATAAACAAACGCTTTTAAACCAACCGGATTTCAACAACCCTGGTGTTGTTCTGCAGCAAGCTAAGAATATTTTGGGGAACGATGTTAAATTTGCTTACAAAGGTCTGTTCGATGCAGATACTGTAATTGAAATTTCAGCAGGAACGGAAATTGAGGGACCAAAAAACTCTGGCATCCGGTTTTCACTTTTGAAACAAGTAAATAATCAACTTATTTCGGTTTTTCAAACCCCTATGTTAAACGGCTCATTCAGAGAATGTCTGGTTAAAAAAATTAAATTTCCTATGTTTAATTACGAACTTGTTTATTATAATTCCCAAAGCTTTTATTTGGGAAGCGGCGGAGGAGAAGTTTTTTCGTATATCATTAACTTCAAAGAACAAAAGATTTATTATGCTCACTTTATTTCTGTCCCTGATCGCCCGGTTTCTTTATATCTTTCTCCTAACATTGACATACCCGAAATCAAGAATTTTTTCATAGGAAATTTCAAACGGGATTTTTCAACTTTCAAAATTATAGATAAAGATGTTACTTTAAAATACTAACCGGCTTTCCGGATTTTCCTTCTTTTATTTTTTTAATCTCTTATGTCGAAAAAGTTTCTTATACTTATTTTATTCCTTGTCACAAGCGCTCAACCGTTTGCACAGACAAAAAAAAACTTTGAGATAAATTCAATTCAATTTGAAGGCAATCACTCTTTTTCAACTTCAACTTTAAGCGATGTAATTTATTCCAAAGAAACACCGGGATGGTTTTGGAAGTTCCTTAATACATTCAGCAGTCTCGGCAAAGAGCCTTCCTACTTTGATTCTTCTTTAATCCCTCTTGACCTGACTACTCTTAAAGAATATTATAACTCCAATGGTTTTTTTAACGCACAATTTTCTTGTAACTATAAGGTTGATACCGCGAAAAATTATGTAGACATAACCTATAAAATTATTGAAAATCAACCTGCGACTTATGGGCGACTTTTTTTAGGAGGCTTAAATGATGTTCCCGAAAATGTGATGAATAAAATTTCTGACGAAACTAATCTTGATGAAAATCAAAGGTTCTCCCAAAATACCATTCAAAAAAATACCGCAAATGTTTTAAGTGAATTGTTGGATAACGGATTTGTTTTTGCTCGCTACGACAGCACAATTATAAATAAGGATACTTCTAATAATAAAGCTAACGTTAACATTTTCTTCATCCCGGGAAACCGGTATAAAATTGATACCGTGCTTGTTCAAAAAAGCGGCAAAGGCGCTAGCCTGGTAACTGAAAAATTACTCCGTGATATTTCCGGTATTAAAACCGGCGATTATTACGATCAAGATGAACTTCGTAGAAGCCAGGTTAGACTTTACAGAACCGGATTGTTTGATTCAGCAATTCTTACCGCCATTAATGAAGATACAACAGGCCATAAAATCCCCGTTAAATTAGTAGGGAACATCGGTTTATTAAATGAACTTTCACCCGAAGTAATTCTTAATAATCAACAAAACGCCTTTAACGTAGGTTTAGGCGCAGCATATATCAAAAAAAACTTTTTTGGATATGCCCGTAAACTTACTATTAGCTCTTCATTCGGAGTACAAAATCTCTTTAATTTAGATTTTGGAAATTTAATCCGGAATTTTTCTTATAAAGATACAACACTTCTTGGCTATGTCGATTCGCATATTACAATTGATCAGCCGTATCTTTTTAATAAACCAATCTTTGGAACGTGGGAAACTTATTTCAAAATAGATAAGCAGGCTACTTATAACAACACTCTTTATGGCTCTTCTGTAACTTTAGATTTTGAACTACCGACTTATACTTTTATAAATCACCTTAGTACTTCTTACACCGTTGAACAATCCAATGAAGTTTACCGTACATTGAACGATAGTTTATCAAGTAAATTAATTTCAGATATCGCTGCCGATATAGCCTCAACAACAGCCGACAATATACTTTTCCCAACCCAAGGATATAATTTATCATTTCATATAGAGGAAGCAAACTCGCTTCCATTTCTGATTTCAAAAATCTTCAAACAAAATTACACCGGCTCGTTGTTTTACAAAATTCTAATAAACAGTTCTTACTACATTCCACTTGATAATATAAAAAATTCAATAGCAGCTTTTAAATTAGAAATTGGAGACCTGCAAACTTTTTACGGTGGATTTGCAGGAGTACCAATTAACCGCACTTTTTACGCAGGCGGAAGTAACTCAATTCGTGCATGGCGTTCAAATCAATTAGTTCCGCAGGGAAGTGACAGTGTGTTAACAATCTACGGGATCAATAATGTAAAAGGAGGTGCATTCCTCCTCGAAAGCTCTATGGAGTACCGCTATAGAATTTTAGAAAATTTCGGTACAGTCCTTTTTTCCGATATTGGAAACACGTGGGAAAACTACAAACAGTTCCGCTACGATGGCCTCGCTGTTGCTGTTGGTTTTGGATTCCGCTATTACACAGCGGTTGCACCTTTCCGATTGGATTTCGGATTTAAATTTTATGATCCGGGAGACCACAGGTTTATTTTTGATCACAAAGTCGTTTTTCGACAGCTTCAAGTGCAATTTGGAATAGGTGAAGCATTTTAGATTGATCTTAAATAGACCTTAAACAGTCTCTACAGCCAGCAAGTTTGCGCCCCATTGCTTTGATTACTTACTACCATTGAAGCTTTTTATTGTCTTACCTTTTTATGTCTAGTTAGATTTTAGAAACGGATGAAATTTCTTAAATGTTGGAAATAGCCTTTTCAAATTTTTGTTATAAAGAAGATTTTTTGACTTAAAACATTGAATTTCAATTCAAAAAACAATTTCACTTATGGAATGATAATTGAGTCGATAAAACAGTTATAATTTTTTTGGGCGGTGACGTATGAAAATTGTATACTGTAGTTTTTCCACAAAACAAGCCTTGTTAGTTTACAAAGTTTTCTTTCTTTCTCTCCCTAACAACAAATATCTTTTCCCAAAAACAACCTTTACCTTTTTTTCATACCATTTGCGGCACTTTAACAAATGGTAATTGCGATGAGTTAAATATTTATTAAGGAATAACGAAATGAAATCAAATATTTTTTACCCTAAAAGATTGTTTCTCCCGCTTATCATTCTGTTATTATTTTTATTTGAGCAAGTATCTGCCCAACAAGGCTGGCAATGGCAGTACCCAAAACCTCAAGGCAATACTCTGCATGATATTTATGTTTTTAACAAAGATACCGCAGTAGCAGTAGGAGATTTAGGCACAGTAATAAAAACAACAAACGGCGGCATAAGCTGGGATGTACAGCATCATGCAGGAGGGAGCGGCATTCAATTAAATAGCATATATTTCATAGATGCTCTAAACGGCTGGGCTGCAGGAGGAGCTTATGAAAGCAGCCAAAATGTTTTATTAAAAACATCCGATGGAGGAAAAACTTGGGCGCAGGTGAAAACTGATACTACCCTGCCATATAACTCTGTCTATTTTGTTGATAATGATACCGGCTTTGTATTTGGAGAGGATGGAATAATTTTAAGAACAACAGATGGAGGCAATAGCTGGGATACCCGCTCAATAGATAGTTACATTGGTGCTTACTTAGATGTATTCTTTTTTAAGGCAGCAACCTTTACCGATAAGAATACAGGCTTTCTTGTTGGAGGAGGATATTATGGCAACGAAATATACAAAACTACTGACTGCGGCAGGACCTGGCAATGGAATGAATGGATAGCGAGACCTAAAGTTTATGAACTAGATGACATAAGCTTTGTTGACAAAAACAATGGATATGCAGTTGGAGGAGGAGTACTATTAAAAACAACCGATTGCGGAAATACCTGGCAGGGAGATAGTGTAGGCGATAATAATTATTCGGTTTGTTTTAGCGATTCATTAAATGGCTTTGTGGTAGGGATAGGCAGTTACTCTCCTTATATTTATAGCACTACAGACGGCGGAAAGAATTGGGCAGAGATAGACTCCGGACTAATACCGGGTTATGCACTGAATAAGGTAAGATTTTCAGATAAAGATAATGGGTGGATTGTAGGAGGGGAAGGGATGCTTTACAGAACGACAAACAGAGGGAAAAACTGGAATGCAGTTAACCAACAGCCTTATCAATTCAATTCAATTTATTTTGTAGATGAGAATACCGGATGGGCTGTTGGTGACAGCGCTATAATACTTCGTACTACTGACGGAGGAGATAATTGGGAAAAACAATATTCTAATGATAGTTTGTTATTTAACTCGGTTTATGCTATTGATAATCAAAGTGTGTTTGCCGCTGGAACAATCTTAAATATTGGAGGAACTCCTGTAACGCCTATAAGATCCGTATTATTTAGTTCGCATAACGGTGGAGTAACTTGGCAAAGGGAAACAATAGACACTACCTTGGTTTTATCTTCTATTTTTTTTATATCTCCTAATTTAGGCTGGTCGGTTGGAAGTGGTCGCATTTATAAAACTACAGATGCAGGAGTCACTTGGTTAGTGCAGTATAATAGTAAAAAGACAAGTTCATTTTATAGCGTTCAATTTATTAATGACCAAACAGGTTGGTCGGTGAACGGCTATACAAATCAAGTATTAAAAACTATTGATGGAGGAACTAATTGGGATACATTGGAAACGGGTTCAGGAATATGGCTCCGATCATTGTTCTTTGTAAATGAAAATACAGGTTGGGCTGTCGGTGAAGATCAAGGAAACAATATATTTAAAACAACAGATGGCGGTGAAACATGGAATGCAGAATACACTCCAATTCATTGTGATTTGTCCTCAATATATTTTATAAATACTGATACCGGTTGGATAGGGGGATATGACTATAACTATAATGGAGTAATATTTAAGACAACAGACGGGGGAAGTTATTGGATTGAACAGCAATCTCCTTCGGAGAACGAATTGACTTCAATATATTTTGTTGATTCAAATACAGGCTGGGCTGCGGGTTATGGAGGTATTTTCAAAACAACAGACGGCGGCGGAGTTATGTCTGTCAAATGTGAAAAAGGAGGGCTAAATAATATCCCAATTCAAATTGAGCTATTGCAGAATTACCCCAACCCGTTTAATCCTTCAACAACAATTAATTATCGTTTAACAAAACCGGGTTTCGTAGAATTAAAGGTTTATGATATTCTCGGAAGAGTTGTAAATGTTTTGGTAAACAAATGGCAGCCTGCAGGAGATTACAAAGTAATATGGAATCCAAGCAATTTGTCGAGTGGAGTGTATTTTTACAGGCTGCACATCGGTGATTCTAATATTACTAAAAAGATGATTTTGATTCGATAAGATCAGCATCATCGGTACTAAGGAGTAATTAAATGTTATTTCAGAGCGGCGTGCCGCCTTAATAATAAAATAAAATTCCCCCCGGAAAAGAACGACCAGGTTCAGGGTTCCGGCGGGTAAGCATCCTGTTAAGAGTTAGAACAACGGGCATTATTATGTCCCAGTCAATCAACTATTACAGGGCTTTTTGTTTTTTATTAAATTCAGCAGCACAGTTCGTCTTGGCGAATAAGTATGTGCTGCAAGAAATTAATTTATAAGGAGAATTTAAAATGTTACGTTATCTATACTACATATTTTGTTTAACCGTTATAATTACGGTGCAGACATTTGCCCAGACAACCTGGGTACCATTCTTACAGCAAACTAAGACTAAACCGACAACAAATCTAACAACATCAAATAACAATACCGTATCTTTTACGGTTCAGATAAACGGTATGGAAGCTTCAAATATAAAAGCCGGCACATCCGCATATCAGAGCCTCTCAATTCCAGATGGCGAAGTTATGACAAAAGCAGGCTCTCCGCAAGTGCCTATTATTTCCAAACTGATTGCGATACCCGACTGCGATAATGTTTCTATTTCGATTACACCCTCGAATGAGCTTCAATTTCCAAATTATAATGTTCTTCCTGTGGCAAGATATGATAAGAAGCAATTGCCTGACGGCAGTGATGATCTTGTACCGGTATATGAAGAAAACAAATCGATTTACTCAAGTGGTGCAGATTTTCCGGGCAAATATGGCGAAATAACCGAAATCGGTTATGTTAGGGATCAGAAAGTTGTACATGTTGCTATTTACCCGGTACAATTTAATCCTGCAGGCAAAATGATAAAAGCTTACACTAATTTTAGTGTAACTCTTTCATTTGTAAACCCGAAATCACCGGTTAACAAAGAGCTTGGAATATTCCGGAATATGATGCATCACGCCGCTTTGAATTATGAGCTAAGCGGGATTAGTGCATCCACGAAAATGACTAATGGTGTTCAGAGTAATAGCCTAAGCAAGGCTTCAACTGTAAATACAGTTCAGGGCAGCGTAACAAGAGTTACAGACTTAAGTACTCTTGTTGGTGCTAATGCAATCCCTGTTGACTATCTGATTATCACAGTTCCCAGCCTTTTTAATAGCAGTTCATTAACAACTTTGGCAAACCACCGAATGAGTTATAATGGATATGATGTTGCAATTGTTGAAGTCAATGATATTTACTTAGACTCAAAGTATAATGCACCCCATGACTATGAAGAGATTCGTAATTTCATAGCTGATGTTTATAACATCGGCAAAGCCAGCCACACCGGTGACGGACATTTAGGATATATTTGTCTTGTTGGCGATGCTTACGATGATAATAATGCTGAGATGCTGCCAGCTGCGTATCCTTCATATTATGGCTCTCTTGAACAAGCAGGCGATTATTATTATGCATGTACCGGTGGAGACAACGATAATTTGCAAGATATTATGTATGGCAGATTATCTGTAGGTAATGAAACAGAATTAAGCACTATTGTAAATAAAATTATTAATTACGAAGCAAACACAAACGGTAATTGGAATGAAAATTATTCGTTTATGTCCTTTTCACCTGAATTTTATTCATATGCTGATCCTGCAATAACCAATATGACAAATCTTATACCTTCAACTTGTAATAAGTACTATGCATACCGCGCTATAGACACTTCCCAGCCTACAACTGTTACTGCTGTAACTGCACCACCTTTGGGAAAAACATTTTCATACAATGCATGGTACTATGATCTTCCGCCGTTTAACCCTGATGATCCAACTGGTTTGTGCTATTCGCAAGTACTTAATGACTGGCTTTATAATCAGCTAAATAATGGAATGCATACCTTTGTTTATGAGGGTCACGGAGGATGGGATGCTTTAGGAGCCAATGAAGGTTGTGGAAGATATATTTTTAAATCTAATGATTGCTTTCCTCCATGCGCTTGTGATCATACTAATACCATTTATGCCAGATTGACGAATACTTTCGATGCCTTTATGATTTTTAATTGCTGCGACGCAGGTCATTTTGATAACGGTAATCCCAATTTCCCAAATTTTACTGACGATTGCTTGTCTGAAAAATTGCTTGAGAATGTAGACAGCCGTGGTGCAATTGGAGTATTGGCTTCAACAAGGGATAGTTATCCATATGCTTTTGGGAGAGTTGATGAATTCATTTTGGATGCACAATATAATAGTCTTTCCCATATAATGAGTGAAGCCGTAATGGAATCCAAACTTAGTTTAGGAGGAACTGGTGACGATCTTCAATTCAGACGTCAGTATAATCTTTATGGTGATCCCGCATTAAATCTTTGGCCAACCGGTTATACTATCTCACAAAACATAACATTGTCCGGAACAAATCAGATTTCTGAAAATATAACAGTTGCTTCAGGTGTTACTCTTACAATTTCTGCAGGAGCAATTCTTAAATTCGCACAAGGTGATTCTCTAATTATTAATGGAACCTTGAATTCTCAGGGTACTTCTACGAATCCAATATCATTTACTTCCACCGGCAGCACTTCACCCGGCAGTTGGGGTACAATTATTTTTAATGGTTCCGGCGCTTCAAGCTCAAATCTTAATTATGCCAATATTACTTACGGTACAGGTATTAAATTCCTTAACGGCGCAAATGCTACAATCCAAAATTCATATATTGATACTTGTACAAATGGAATTTATGTTTATAATTCAGAGCCTCAAATATTAACTAACCATATACTTGAGCCGCAGCAAAATGGGATATACGGTGAAGCATCCGGTATGTACCCTTCGGTAATTGATAACACAATAATTAAAACAACTGCAAGCGGCAGCTATTATCAGAATTACCAAGGAATATGGTTTACGAATAATACAAGAGCTTATATTGCACATAATGATGTAAGCGGCTTTTACTGGGGTGCATATATCAGCGCAGTTGCATTTTTCACGAATAGTAATTACAGTCTCTTTAATCCGAATAATCGTTTCAGGAATAATCTTTATGGATTTGCGGCAGGATGGGGCGGTTATATTTGGGGTGGTACCGGTACCTCGAGCCAATGTTATAATACATGCGATAGTAATTCTATTTACGATGTGGAATCATACCATAATGGTTTAGTTTATGCCGAAAATGATTATTGGGGCGGCGGTCAACCTAAATCATATGTTGATGGAACTTCATATTTATATACAACCCCTATAATTTCATCACCAGATCCATGGGGCGGCAGTAATTCTCCTGCAATTAAGCAGACAAACAACTTACTCTCTGCTTCTTATAGGACTTCTGCAAATCAGTCTCAAGTAACTCAACCAGCAGATAGTAATCTTTCGGATATATTTGCAGGGATTTCATTTGAAAAAGATGGTAGAATTGATGATGCAATTGCTTGTTACAAAAATATGATCGCAAATGACAATAATACTGGATTTGCTTTAACCGAGCTAGCTGCAATAAATAATAAATACTCAAGAAATGACGTGCTTAGTTACTTTGCAAATATTCCAGCCGTCAATAAACATTATCCACTGGCATTAAAACTAATTGCAGATAATAATCTGCAAAACAATAAGTTCGATGAAGCAATAAGTATTTATGATAAGTTAATCACCAATTACCCAAATGACTATCAAGGAATAAATGCGAGGTTTGAAAAGCTGTTTGCTTACTTGAATATCAAGAATGACAAGGAAAAGGCTGGACAAATATTATCCGATATCAAAGCAATGAATCTGACAGACCAGGAATGGGCAATGAGAACAGAAGCAGCTGAAGGTTTATTAGGGCTAGCCGGTAACAGTGCAACTAAAAATCAGGCAGCTACTTCAAACCAAAATAATGAGGTAAATAATCCTCCAAAAGAATATGCGCTGTTCGCTAATTATCCCAACCCGTTTAACCCATCAACAATAATCAGCTACCAAATTCCAAAAGATGGAATGGTAACATTAAAGGTATTCGATGCGCTCGGTAGAGAAGTAAAGACATTAGTAAATGGATTTAAATCTCAAGGAAGATATTCAGTAAGTTTTGATGCCTCCAAGCTTGCAAGCGGGGTCTATTTCTACAAGATTGAATCCGGCTCTTTCCAAAGTGTAAAAAAAATGATGTTGCTTAAGTGATTGTAAGACGAATCGGAGATTCGCACTACAAAAAGGAACGGGAGAAATTTCTCTCCCGTCTTTTTATTACTTCTTATAATCATGCAAATCATTAAATCATGTAAATCAAGGTTCAGACATTTACTATAGATATTATGCTTAAGTTTTTTTCTTTTATGTTAAACTTGTCCGCCGGGTGGGAATATTTTTTGTAATAAATTTTCTCGTTTCTCTTTAGTTTCAATAAAAATCCAAAATTTCGTCTTGCCACCCTATAATTTATCAATTTATTTTCCAAATTATATTACCTTTGTAAAAAAGAAAATCGTTTTTTCTAATGCTACAAAAAATATCTTTTACTCTAACGATAGTTGTACTTCTTTATGCGGCAATTTATTCCCAGCAAAATGTTCAATATGAACTTACTACAATTAATTTTGTTGGAAACAATTCTTTCTCTTCAAATGGTTTGAAAGAAATTATTGTCAGTAAAGAATCACCTATGTGGTATTGGAAATTTTTGAACTCATTTTCTAGTTTCGGTAAGGGACCTGAATATTTTGATTCTACTTCTATTCCGATAGACCTTATTGCGCTGAAAGATTTTTACAACTCTAATGGATATTTTGGAGCAAAAATTTCTTCTTCTTATAAAATCGATAGTTTAGACAAGACAGCAAGTCTAACCTATAAAATTTCCGAAGGGCATCCTTTTACATACGGAAAGATTACCTTTCGCGGAATGAATCGTGTTATTCCTGAAATAACAAATGAAGTGTATGCTGTGGAAAATTTTAACCCTAATACCCGTTATTCAGAGGAAATCGTTTATTCAAATATTAACAAAGCAATTGATGTTTTAAAGAATGAGGGGTATATGCTTGCCCATTCTGCTCCAACCGATGTTTTAATCGATACGGCGCACTACAAAGTTGATCTAACAATTTTTCTCCGGACAGGTTATCGATATAAAATCAATAAAATTTTAATCGATAAAACGGGCAGCGGTAAAGACATGGTAAGCGATTATCTCCTCAGACAAATTACAATGATTAACCCCGGAGATTATTACGACCGGAATAAAGTAGATATAAGCCAATACCGTCTTGCAAGAACCGGATTGTTTAATACTATTCAACTTACCTCCAATATACCTGATACTATAGGAAATCAGGTGCCTCTTTTGTTAAAAGGAAATATTGGGATGATGAACGAAATGTCACCTGAATTAGTTATGGATAATCAGCGCGAAGAATTTAATCTGGGTTTGGGTGCAACTTTTATAAGAAAGAATTTCTTCGGCGATGCCCGTAAACTGACATTAAACGCAAAGGGTGAAATTTTAGATGTAATACATTTTAATTATGCGGATTTTTTTAAGAGTCACGGCAGACGTGATTCTACTTTTCAAGGTTCCTTTCAATCCTCACTTATGCTTGAGCAACCATTTCTTTTCAATCGCCCCATAGCCAGTAGTTTTGAACTTTATTATCAATCCGTTACTCAGAATTTAACCAACATAAGTACTTATGGAACTAAACTCAGCCTGGATTTTGAAATGCCTAGCTACACATATATTACGCTTCTAAATCCTTATCTTATTCTTGAATTTGTAGGCTACAACCCAAACCTAAATGATCCAAGTTTATCTTTAAATGCTAACAGTTTAACCACAATCATAGGCACGGAGTTTGGTTCTTCAAAAGCAAATGATATTATGTTTCCGACTAGCGGGGATAATCTTTCATTTATTGTTGAGGGAGCTTCTTCGGAAACTAATTTTGATGTAGCGCAATTCTTAGGAACTAATAACCCACAAAACACAAATAAAACAGAAAAAGCCATTTTTTATAAACTTCAAGAAACCTCAGCGTTTTATTTACCTATCTCAAACGATAACAATGCGACATTTGCAATTAAATTTAAGACTGGGTACATTCAAACAATTCAAGGGGGCTATGACGTAATTCCTCCGAATAGGACATTCTTTGCCGGAGGAAGCAATTCAGTTCGTGGTTGGAGATCCAGAGAGTTAGTCCCTCGAGATTCAATAAAATATTTTGGCTTAACTTTAAGTGATAGTTTGCGTGGCGGCACATTTTTAGTTGAAGGCTCCTTTGAGTTCAGAAGAAAGTTTTGGCCTAAGGTAGGGTTCGTATTATTTTCGGATTACGGCAATACCTGGAATGGCTACAATTCTTTCCGTTTTAACGAATTAGCCATTTCTACAGGATTTGGCTTTCGATATTACTCTCAAATTGCTCCTTTCCGAATCGACTTTGGGTTTAAGTTTTATGATCCTGCAGATAAAAGAACAATAATTCACAAAGCATTTTGGAAACAAATGGAAATTCATTTTGGAATTGGAGAAGCGTTTTAAAGCTGGGTTAATTAGTGATTTTTTATATTGTTTACCACTGTTAAAATCATTATTTTTAACTTCTTTTTTAAAAGGAATAGTATGATTTATAGCATGACGGGCTATGGCAAAGGTTCGGCGCAAAATGAAAATTTTAATTCGGAGGTCGAAGTTAAAAGCGTAAACAGTCGCTTTCTTGAAATTTCGCTCAAACTTCCAACTTCATTAATGAACCGTGAATATGAAATACGCGAGTTCATTAAATCGAAAATTAACCGCGGTAAGCTTTCGGTTATAATACAATTAAAAAACAATGGCTCTTATAACGATTCCATTTTTATCAATAAAGAAAAATTAAAAAGTTATTTATCGCTTGTTAAAGAATTAAAAAAAGCAGCAAAAATAAGTGAGAAGGTCAAGCTCGATCATCTTCTAAATCATGCAGATATTTTTTCTGCGCCCGATCTTGAATTAAGTGACTCTGAATTTCATCTTATAAAAAAAGCTTTAGACTCTGCTCTTACAGAGCTACTTAAGATGAAAAAGAACGAAGGAAAAGAGTTGACTAAAGACCTAATTCATCGCATTAAAATAATTGAATCTCAACTTGAGAAAATTGAAAAGGATACCGCAACAGCTGCTTCGGAATATTTTAATAAGTTAAAGGAAAGAATAAGTATCCTCATCAGCGATGTAAATATTGATAAGGACAGGCTTCAACAAGAGCTTGCTATTATTGCTGATAAAGCAGATATAACGGAAGAATGCGTCAGATTAAGAAGTCATATAAAATTCTTTTTGGAAAGCCTGAATGACTCCGAGCCGGGTAGAAAATTAAATTTTCTATGCCAGGAAATGAATCGCGAAGCAAACACCATTTCGTCAAAATCTATTTCTACTTTAACTATCCATAACTCGGTTTTTATAAAGGAAGAGATTGAGAAAATTCGTGAACAAATTCAAAATCTCGAGTAATATTTGGAAATTAGATTAGGAAAAATTTTAGCCGTATCGGCGCCGAGCGGCACCGGGAAAACAACCATCGTAAAACAAATATTAAAGGATTTTCCTGATTTGGTTTTTTCTATATCAGCCACTACACGAAGCAAAAGAAGCGAAGAAACCAACGGCAAAGAATATTTTTTCATTACTGAAGAAGAATTTAAAGAAAAAATCAATAATGAAGAATTTGTTGAGTGGGAAAGGTTTTACGACTATTATTACGGCACTTATAAAAGTTTTCTTGAAGAAAATATTCAACAAGGGAAATCCGTTTTATTGGAGATTGACGTTTACGGAGCTTTAAATGTTAAAAGGATTTATCCCGGCGCAAAATTAATCTTTATTTATCCGCCAAGTTATGATGAGCTTGTTAATAGATTAATGAATAGAAAAACAGAAAGCGAAGAGGATTTCAAGAAAAGAATTGAGCGGGCAAAAATGGAATTGAGTCTTAAGGATAAATTTGATTATTTTGTAGAAAATAAAGATTTAAAAAAGGCTATATTAGAGACTAAAAGCATTATAAATAATATTATAAAGGAAAATGATTAAATGCAGATAGAACCAATTGATTTACGTATAATTGACAAGAAAACACAAAATGTTTATGAGGCTATCATTGTAGCTTCAAAAAGGGCGCGTCAAATAAATGACGATAATAAAATTGAATATGCTAATTTGATTAGCACTATTCCTGCTCCGGCTGCTGACGACGAGAGCGAAGATATTGAAAATCCGGCACAGCTTAAAATAGCTTTGGATTTTGAAAAGAAAGAAAAACCGCACATCCAGGCTTTAGCTGAGCTTCTTGCCGGAAATATCGATTATAGATATAAGTAGTAAGTACTTAATATTCATCTTCTTACGAATTACTACTAAATTTTTAATTCATCGGCGGAAGAATCTTTCCGTCGGTTCTTAAATAATTCACTAAATTTTGAAAACACTATGAGCGAAGATGTACTTACCGGAAAAAAAATCCTTTTGGGCGTAACCGGCTGCATCGCTGCTTACAAATCTGCTTTCCTTATTCGTTCTCTTATCCAACGCGGTGCCGAGGTAAAAGTTGTGATGACTCCTTCAGCCGCAGAGTTTATTTCTCCTTTAACTCTTGCTACTCTATCCCAAAATCCGGTTATTATAAATACTTTTCCCGACTCGCAAATAAATGGTTCTTCGTTGACAACATGGCATATAGATTATGCGCTTTGGGCGGACTTGATGATTATTGCTCCAGCGACGGTAAATACGGTCGCAAAAATTGTTCACGGTTTTGCCGATAACGCTTTAACAACTTTAGTTACTGCTTTGCGTTCACCTCTTATAATAGCCCCCGCCGCAGATGTCGATATGTATGAAAATAAAATCACTCAAGAGAACTTTAAGAAACTTGAAAGCCTCGGATACTTTTTAATTTATGCCGAGCATGGTCATCTTGCAAGCGGTTTATCTGGTTCAGGAAGGCTTGCTGATACTATGAAAATTTTGGATGCGGCAGAATTAATCCTATCAGGCTATAAAAAGGATTTAGCCGGCAAAAATATTTTAGTGACCGCCGGCCCTACTTACGAAGATATTGATCCTGTCAGATTTATTGGAAATCGCTCATCCGGGAAAATGGGCTATCAAATTGCAAAGGCTGCTTTCCTTCGCGGTGCAAATGTTACTTTAATTTCCGGTCCGTCACACGAAAATGTTTACCCGGATTTTAATATTATAAAAGTTCGCTCTGCATCCGAAATGAAAAAGGAAGTTGCAAATAAAATCAAAGAAAATGATATTCTTATTATGTCCGCCGCTGTCGCGGATTATAAACCGGAAAATGTTTCGTCGACAAAGATTAAAAAGGAAGACAAGCTAAAATCAATTAAATTAATCGAAACGGATGATATTTTAGCTTCTCTTAATAAAGGAAACAAAATAGTTGTTGGTTTTGCGCTGGAGACGGATAATGAACTAAAAAATGCGAACAAAAAGTTAAAATCGAAAAATTTAGATATAATTGTTTTGAATTCACTTAAAGATGAAAAAAGCGGATTTGAAACGGACACAAATAAAGTAACCGTCATTCACACCTCCGGGGAGGTAATTGAATTTCCACTTCAATCTAAATTTCAAATTGCAAATAATATTTTAACCGAACTTCATAAAATTATAAAATAACTTTCTCTTCTTTTTGCCGGATACCTAGTATAGAATGAAAGAAAAATTACAAGACTTGCTTTTACAATCGCTTATTGATCAAAAAGAAATTTTTGGCGATGAGTTGTTTGAAACTAAAAACTTAAAACGAAGAACTTCAGTTGAATTTGAACCTCAAACTGAGCGTTCTGAAGAAGTTAAGGCCCAAAAGGAAATTATTCCCACAAAGACTTTGTCTTCAAAAAAAGAAATTATAAAAGAGATTCCCTTGATTGAAGAACCGAAAGAAAATTGGCAGTTTTCAAATAGTCTTGATGAATTAAACCAACTTATTTGCGAATGTCAAAAATGCCCGCTCGGAAAGACTCGTAATAAATTTGTTTTCGGTTCCGGGAATCCTAATGCAGATGTCCTTGTGGTCGGCGAAGGCCCAGGCGCTGATGAAGACGCTCAGGGTCTGCCGTTTGTCGGTCGTGCCGGTAAGCTGCTTACTGATATTCTTAAAGCAATAAATTTTTCTCGTGAGGAAGTTTACATTGCAAACATAGTTAAATGCCGCCCACCCGGTAATAGAACTCCACTACCGGCAGAGATGCAATCTTGCCTTCCATATCTAAAAAAACAAATTGAGCTGATTAAACCGAAAGCAATTTTGTGCCTCGGTTTAACTTCAGCGCATGGACTATTGAAAAAGAAGGAATCTCTTACTAATATGCGCGGGAAAGTTTTTGACTTTGATAAAACAAAAGTTATGGTTACTTATCATCCCGCTGCTCTGCTACGCAACCCAAATTGGAAACGCGGCTGCTGGGAAGATGTTCAACTTTTTAGAAAATTGTATGATGAACTCGCGAATATAAAATAAAGTTATAAAAGCTAATGGCAAAATTTGTAAAACAAAATATTACTTTGGAAAACATTGTCCCTGCAGATGTTAAACCGCCTGCTGCTCCCGAAATCGAAGCTGCGGTTCTTGGCGCTATGATGATTGAAAAAGAAGCAGTCCCAAAAGCTATCGAGCTTCTTACTCCGGAAAGTTTTTACATGAAAGAACACCGGATAATTTTTGAAGCGATGCTCTCGCTCTTCGATTCCGGCGAACCGATTGACACAGTGACTTTGTATGAAGAATTAAAAAAAAGAGGGCAAACCGAAGCCGTTGGCGGTGCTGTTTATTTGAGTAAGCTTTCTCAAAATATTTCTTCCGCTGCAAATATTGAATATCATTCCAAAATTATTTTAGAAAAACAAATTTTACGTGGACTGATAACTAGCTCGCACCAAATAGCTAGGTCTGCCTATGAAGGAACAAAGGACGCATTTGATATTCTCGATGAAGCGGAAAAGAAAATCTTTGAGATAACTGAAGCTCATCTAAAAAGATCCTTTCAAAATATGGATAGAGCCGTTAGAGACGCTCTTGAATATATTGAAGCTATCCATTCAAATACTAAACAACAGTTTTCTGTACCAACCGGTTTTTATGAACTGGATGAAATGTTGGGAGGATTTCAAAAATCCGACCTAATTATTATTGCAGCAAGACCCTCAATGGGAAAGACTGCTTTTGCTCTTTCTCTTGCACGCAATGCCGCTATTGATCATAAAATTCCTGTAGGAATTTTTAGTCTGGAAATGTCTACTATGCAGCTTGTTATCAGAATGATTTGTTCGGAAGGAAGATTGAATGCTCATCTTGTACGCACGGGAAAACTGCCGCCCTCTGAAGGAGTAAAGCTTAGCAAAAATGCCCACAAATTAATTGAGTCACCCATCTATGTTGATGATTCGCCTGCTCAAACGGTTTTAGAAATCCGCGCAAAGGCAAGAAGATTAAAAACGGAACATGGCATCGGAATGATTATAATCGATTATCTTCAACTAATGCAAGGACCGGCAAATTCCGAAAGCCGCGAGCGGGAAATTTCCCATATCTCTCGCTCCTTAAAAGCGCTTGCAAAAGAATTAAATATCCCCGTAATTGCGCTTGCCCAGTTAAACCGCGCCGTAGAAACCAGTAAAGATAGACGCCCGCAGCTATCTAACTTGCGCGAGTCTGGTTCGATTGAACAAGACGCTGACGTTGTAATATTTTTAAATCGCCCTGAAGTATATGGCATTAAGAATTTTGTCGAAGACGGTGCTACAACGGAAGGTGTCGCAGAAATAATAATTGGTAAACAGAGAAATGGTCCAGTCGGCGAATTAAGACTAGCGTTCATCAAAGAGTACGCCCGATTTGAAAATTTGGCTCACGCAAGACAAATTGAAGAATATTCATCTGCTTCACAACCCAATAGTGAAGATATTATTTAACTAAAATTTAATTATCCTAATTATGATAAAGATTTTTTTCCTCCTTTTTATGTCATGCTCAGTTCTTAGTAGAGCGCAAATCTACTCCAAAAAAGATGTTGACATTTGTAAATCGAAATTTAATCTCGCTGCTGAAGAAAACCTGCAAGTTAAACCCATTGGCGATGTAATTGCTGCAATTGGAAAGAGTTTTATCGGCACTGAGTATATTGCTCATACTTTGGAAAAAGGTAAAACCGAAAACCTTGTTATAAATCTTACAGGACTTGATTGCACGACTTTTCTTGAGACCGATCTTGCATTTGCCCGCTGCATTAAAGAAAAGAAAACTACCTTCGAAGATTTTCAAAATGAACTTAGAAAAATCCGCTACCGCGGAGGCGTAATTGATCAATATACCTCCAGGCTAAATTATTTCTCCGATTGGATCTATGACAATATTAAAAAGGGAATTGTAAAAAATATTTCTCAGGAAATCGGCGGAGAACCTCTTAAGTTCGATGTATCCTTTATGTCAACACACCCGGACCTTTATGCTCAACTCAAAGAAAATCACTCGTTGATTCCTATCATTGAGTCACAGGAAAAAGAAATTAATAAGCGCATTTATTACTTCATACCAAAAGAAAAAATTTCTCAAATAGAAGGTAAAATCCAAAATGGCGACCTGATAGCATTTACTTCTGCCGTTAAAGGACTCGATATTAATCATGTGGGTATTGCGGTTAAAATGAAAGACGGAAGTATTCATCTAATGCACGCTCCGAATGTTGGCTATAAGGTGCAAATATCCGATCTCAAGCTCGCAGATTATATCTCGAAGGTTAAAAAAGATACTGGCATAATAGTGCTTCGTGCAATTGAACCTTGAATAATGAATAAAATCAATAACTTTGACTTTTACTCGCCTTGCTCAAATTATGCAATTCTATAACCCCACAATCACAATATACCAATCTGAAAAGATAAATTTTCTGGTTTTCAGATTAAACGAATTTTACTAACTTAGATTGGAAGAAAAAAGAAATTATTTATGAAAAAATTCTATTTCCTCATTGCCTTATTTATAATCACGGCGCATAATATTATGCCCCAAGACTCCCCCTTTTACGATGCTCCATTTGGCGGTGGGGGAGGATATATCGGCGGATGGATTGTCCCAAACGTTGATGGTATCAATTTACAATTAAAAAACTTTGGTGTACCTTCTTTACCCTCAAGCGGATTATATACTTCAGGCGGTGCTGGCTTTATTTATCTCGGATTCATAAAAAATTTAAGAGTAGGCGGTATGGGCTTTAGCGGATCAAGAACTACATCAGCAATTTCCTATCCAATTTATGCAGCTCCGCTTTACTCGTATCCTTCTCCTATTTATAATGATGCTGTCTATTCAATAAGCGGTGGCGGACTAACTTTAGAGTACACACTTCCTTTTGTAAAAGATATTGGAGTTTCCGTTGGTGCCGTTATTGGCAGAGGTAGCTTAAATATTCAACTTTACAGCAATATGGGCACAACAACGTGGGACAACTATTGGAATCGTGCATCTGGCTCTTCATCCAATTTAAAAAATAGTTTCTGGCTTTTTACTCCAACCCTAAATGTTGATATTCCTGCATATCATCTTTTATCATTTCGTATCGGTGCAGGCTATCAGTATACTTTTGGCAGCAGTTGGACTTATGATAACAATAAGGATATTACCAATGCACCATCGGACATTAACGGTAACAGCTTTTATATCCAAGCAGGTATTTTTGTTGGACTATTTTCTTATTAGGAATTAAATGAAGAATATTTTGGTAACAGGCGGCGCAGGCTTTATAGGAAGCAACTACATCAACCATATTCTTGATGAGCGTGACGATTATAATATCATTAATCTTGATAAGCTTACTTATGCCGGCAATATTGAAAATCTAAAAAAATCCGAATCTAATAAAAATTATCAATTCATAAAGGGAGATATTGGTAACTCCGAGTTTGTGAGATTTATTTTCGAGAAATACAAAATAAAACATGTAATAAACTTTGCTGCGGAATCTCACGTAGACCGCAGTATTCTCGGTTCGGAAATATTCTTTAGGACAAATGTTCTCGGTACCAATGTTTTATTGGAAACAGCGCGCCGGTTTGAAGTTGAAAGATTCCTTCAAATATCAACCGATGAAGTTTATGGTAGTTTAGGAGAAGAAGGAAAATTTTCAGAGATTACACCGTTGTCGCCCAATAGCCCATACTCCTCAAGTAAGGCTTCGGCTGATATGATGGCTCTCTCATTTTATCATACATACGGAATGCCTGTTTTAATAACTCGATGTTCAAATAATTACGGGACATTTCAATTCCCTGAAAAATTAATTCCACTAATGATAATTAATGCTTTAAATGATAAAAAGCTTCCTGTCTATGGAGATGGCTTAAATGTACGCGATTGGATCTACGTTATCGATCATAATAAAGCTATTAATTTAGTTTTTGAAAAGGGAAATATCGGCGAAGTTTATAATATTGGCGCTAGCAGAGAAATGAAGAATATCGAGATAGTAAAATTGATATTAAAACATCTTGGCAAATCAGAAGAATTAATTCAGTACGTGAAAGATAGGCCGGGACACGACAGGCGCTACGCAATTGACTCAACAAAAATTCAAACCAACTTAGGATGGAAACCATCCTTCACATTTGAAGAGGCGATAACTAAAACAATTGATTGGTATATAGAGAATAAACAATGGTGGGAAAGAATAATTTCGGGCGAGTACCGGCAGTATTATTCCATCCAATACAAATCATAACAAATACATAAATAATTTCTTAGGTTAAATAATGAAGAAAGTTTTATTTCTAATAGTCCCGTTAATTTTAATAGCAAGCTTAAATGCACAAACAAATAATAAGATTGCTTCCGGCCTAACGACTGGAATTCCCACAATCAGTGTGACTATTGGTGGAGATTTTATGGTAACCGGTACCTTCCCGGCATTAATTAGTGAGAGAGCTGATGCATTCGTTACCAGAATGTTTAATCAAGCCAAAGAAAACATGTTAGCCAAAATAACTGATCCTTACCAAATTGAACAATTAGAAAAAAAGATTGCAGAATATCCATTTCGCGACATTACTCTAAGAAGATCTTCCGGAGAAGTCTTAAAACTTGATCTTTTAAAATTCAGACTAACAGGTGACTTCAAGGACAACCCATACTTAAGAAATGATGACGTTTTGATTTTTCCTCAATATGATCCAAAAACAGATTTCTTTGTAATTTCGGGTGCAGTAAATGATCCAAATACATACCAATTTTCCCCCGGCGATAAACTTTCAGATGCCTTACTTTTAGCTCAAGGCATTAACAAAGCCTATGAAAATGTTAAGCAGGCGAAAATATATCGCCTTAGCTATAATGGCGAAAAAATGAAAACTATCGAAGTGAACCTTTCCGATGATGTCCCCCTTGAAAGAGGGGATAGAATTGTTGTGCTTGCGCAGGATAATGAAAAGAAAAATTTCTTTGTAGATGTAATCGGCGAAGTCAATATGCCCGGAAAAATTCCAATCACGAAAGATAAAACGACAATTAGACAAGTGCTGAAACAATGCGATTGGTTCAAAGATGACGCTGATCTATCAAAAGCCGAATTGATTCGAAGCACAAATGCTTTCAAATCACTTATTTTTTCAGATCAAATTGAAAGATTAAGAATGTTAAGAATGTCAACTCTTATTGATGAAGACACGACTTACTTTAATGTGGATGAAATGCTTAGATTAATGAGAGGAAATGGATTAGTTGATTTTGATAAAGTGCAAGCCGGTGATTCTTTAGAAAGTAGCTTTATTGTTCGAGACGGGGATGTAATATATATTCCGCCAAAAGTAGATCTTGTCTATATCTTTGGTCAGATAAATTCTCCCGGTTATGCCAAATACGTCAAGGGTGAAGATTACAACTACTATATCCAACAAGCTGGTGGGTTAGGAGAAACGGCATCAAACGACATTTACCTAATAAAAGGTAAATCAAGAGCGTGGTATAATGTTGATGATCTTGATAAGAAGAATATTTCCATTGCACCCGGTGATTTTATATGGGTGTCCAAAAAGACTCCAAGAACTTTCTGGTATGAAGTTGCGCGTGCAAGCCAGCTTGCAGCTGTAATAACTGCGATTGCTACCATTGCAGTACTTTATTTTCAATATAGGAAACTTTAATAAATTTTACATATCTGTCCAGAATAATTTGTTTTTTTCAAGAAAAATAATTTATTTTGGACAGATATAGTATTGCTGTTTAAATCTTTGTTTTTTATGTCAAGATATTTTTTTATGATAAATTTCATTGCGTTTCATTCAAAATTCAACATTCATAATTCAAAATTGCGGCTTGCCGCGCTATGACATTTCTATTTCTTTCTTGATTCACAAATAACGATTTAATATTCTTGAAATAATCAAAAATTAGTTCTTTTTCTCTAAATCGCATAGTTCTCTAGCTCATACCAACTAATTCTTTCAAACCATTCAAAAAAGGAAATGTAAATCCAAAATACTCTAAAACGTTTTGAATACACCCTGAATGCACTCTGAATGCACTCTGAATCACTCCTAATACCTTCAGCATGTACTGATCTCTTAATTAACTTTTATCTTTTCCATTCGAATTTATTAGCTTCTTCTTGAGCATGTATTTCTTCTGAAGATTCTATTTACCGAAAGGTCAAATAATCCTTATAATCTTTCAGAAAAATTTTCTATTGTTAGTTGATAAAAAGCACCGTCATAGTAATTTACATTATGCAAAAACAAACTTTCAAAATGATGAAATATCGGAAAATATAAAAAACCGCTCAATTCCACTACTCCAATTTTCCCAAAATCGTGTAACATCAGTGAGTAAGAATCTAAAATTTATAATATTTTCAAATCCGCATATCATTAGCACACAGATTATTATTAAATCCTTCATATTGCGATGATAATTGGAGTTCTCTTTTTCTAATCAATTTCGGAGAGTAACATAAATATTAAAATATTTTTAAAATAATTTAAATTATCACTTGACATTTATTTCGAAAAGTTTAATTTTGATAAGCTAATTTATAAAAATTCTTAACGATTTTTTACAAATTAAACATTTGAAATTTTTAACAGCTATTGACTTTATATGAGTTAGATAGTATGTTTAAAGCCCTTCTTTAACGAAGGTTTTTTTTAGTTCTTTGATAAAGTGAGTGCATTTAACCAGTCAGTTAAATGGTTTCAACTAAGCGTCTAAAACGCCAAGATTACAAAACAATTAAACTCTACAACGGAGAGTTTGATCCTGGCTCAGGACGAACGCTGGCGGCGTGCTTAACACATGCAAGTCTACGAGAAAGAGGTAGCAATATCTTGATTAAAGTGGCGCACGGGTGAGTAACACGTAAGCAATCTACCTGTTGATTTGGAATAACTTCGAGAAATCGAGGCTAATACCGTATAATGCAGCGGCACCGCATGGTGATGTTGTTAAAGTTGCAGCAATGTAACGTCAATAGATGAGCTTGCGTCTGATTAGCTAGTTGGTGAGGTAACGGCCCACCAAGGCTACGATCAGTAGCTGGTCTGAGAGGATGATCAGCCACACTGGAACTGAGACACGGTCCAGACTCCTACGGGAGGCAGCAGTGAGGAATATTGGGCAATGCCCGCAAGGGTGACCCAGCAACGCCGCGTGGAGGATGAAGGTCGTAAGATTGTAAACTCCTGTTAGAGGGGACGAACAGTTGTGATTCGTAAGGATCATAGTTTGACTGTACCCTCAGAGAAAGCCCCGGCTAACTACGTGCCAGCAGCCGCGGTAATACGTAGGGGGCAAGCGTTGTCCGGATTTACTGGGTGTAAAGGGCGCGTAGGCGGACTTATAAGTCGGTGGTGAAAACCTGCAGCTTAACTGCAGACCTGCCATTGATACTGTAAGCCTTGAGTGCGGAAGAGAGAGACGGAATTCCAGGTGTAGTGGTGAAATACGTAGATATCTGGAAGAACATCAGTTGCGAAGGCGGTCTCTTGGTCCGTTACTGACGCTGAGGCGCGAAAGCGTGGGTAGCAAACAGGATTAGATACCCTGGTAGTCCACGCTGTAAACGATGAATACTAGGTGTTGGATTGTAAAATTCAGTGCCGCAGCAAACGCATTAAGTATTCCACCTGGGGAGTACGATCGCAAGGTTGAAACTCAAAGGAATTGACGGGGGCCCGCACAAGCAGTGGAGCATGTGGTTTAATTCGATGCAACGCGAAGAACCTTACCTAGGCTTGAAAAGCAAGTGACAGGCTGTGAAAGCAGCTCTCCCGCAAGGGCACTTGTACAGGTGCTGCATGGCTGTCGTCAGCTCGTGCCGTGAGGTGTTGGGTTAAGTCCCGCAACGAGCGCAACCCCTACTATTAGTTGCCATCAGGTAATGCTGAGCACTCTAATAGGACTGCCTACGCAAGTAGTGAGGAAGGTGGGGATGACGTCAAGTCCGCATGGCCCTTACGCCTAGGGCTACACACGTGCTACAATGGGCGCTACAATGGGTTGCCAAGCCGCAAGGTCGAGCCAATCCCTTAAAGGCGTCCCCAGTTCGGATTGGAGTCTGCAACTCGACTCCATGAAGTTGGAATTGCTAGTAATCGCGGATCAGCACGCCGCGGTGAATACGTTCCCGGGCCTTGTACACACCGCCCGTCAAGCCATGGAAGCCGGGGGTACCCAAAGCCAGTGTCCTAACCGCAAGGAGGGAGCTGTCTAAGGTAAAACCGGTGACTGGGGCTAAGTCGTAACAAGGTAGCCGTACCGGAAGGTGCGGCTGGATCACCTCCTTTCTAAAGAGTAATCGAAAACCTTTAGCTTGATTTGTTGGCACTCACTTTTATTTTTTGTTCTTTCTTTATTGTAGCTCAGGCCAAGTTATATTAATGTTTTTATTTAGTAAAACTTGATGTCTAAGAAACTGGGCCTGTAGCTCAGATGGTTAGAGCGCACGCCTGATAAGCGTGAGGTCAGTAGTTCAATTCTACTCAGGCCCACTAATCCGGGTGTGTTTTAACAAACCGAAACCCCATAAAACTACTTAAGTTTTAGGGGCTATAGCTCAATTGGGAGAGCGCCGCCCTTGCAAGGCGGAGGTTATCGGTTCGATCCCGATTAGCTCCACAAAAATTGTTCTTTGAAAGATTGGAAGAGTAAAAACAAAATTCGAAAGAGTTAATGTTTTACTGAGTCATAATAAATAGAAAGTCTTTTCTAATTTAATTTATAATAGATCGAGTACAATTTATCTGTGCATAAAAATTTTGGTTAAGTTATTAAGGGCATACGGTGGATGCCTTGGTACGAGAAGTCGATGAAGGACGCGATTACCTGCGATAAGCCTCGGATAGGTGGAAATAACCTAATACCCGGGGATTTCCGAATTGGGCAACCATTCACGAGTAATGTCGTGAAATCCATATCTGAATAAATAGGATATGTGAAGACAACCCGGGGAACTGAAACATCTCAGTACCCGGCGGAATAGAAAACAATAGTGATTTCCTTAGTAGTGGCGAGCGAAACGGAAACAGTCTAAACCGTCTAACATGTTAAAGGAAGTAACCCTTGTGTTAGCGGTGTCGTGGGGCATGTTTTGGCTGAATTACTGATAAGCCGAAGAGTAAAAAACTATATTATTAACTGAAAGCTCTGGAAAGTTCTACCAAAGAAGGTGATAGTCCTGTAAGTAAAAATAATATAACTCTTTTGAACATGTTCCCAAGTACCACGAAGTAAGTGGAATTTTGTGGGAATCCGGGAGAACCATCTCCTAAGACTAAATACTCTCTCGTAACCGATAGTGAATCAGTACCGTGAGGGAAAGGTGAAAAGCACTCCTAATAGGAGGGTGAAATAGTACCTGAAACCGTATGCTTACAAACGGTTGGAGTCTGTATATAGCTTGCTATATGCGGATGACAGCGTGCCTTCTGGATAATGAGCCAACGAGTTACTCGTATGATGCAAGGTTAAGCGGCTAAGCTGCGCAGCCGAAGCGAAAGCAAGTCCTAATCGGGCGTTTTAGTATCATGCGGTAGACGCGAAACCGGGTGATCTACCCTTGTCCAGGATGAAGTGAGGGTAAAACCTCATGGAGGTCCGAACTAATGTGGGTTGAAAACCGCTTGGATGAGGTGAGGGTAGGGGTGAAAGGCCAACCAAACTCGGAAATAGCTCGTATTCCTCGAAATAGCTTTAGGGCTAGCCTCGAGTAATAGTGTAACGGAGGTAGAGCACTGATTGGGCTAGGGCTGTCACAACGGTACCAAACCCAGACAAACTCCGAATTCCGTATACATGTTTCTCGGGAGTCAGGCAGTGGGGGATAAGCTTCATTGCCAAAAGGGAAACAACCCAGACCACCATCTAAGGCCCCTAAATAGTAGTTAACAGAGAAAGGATGTCCAATTGCTTAGACAACTAGGATGTTGGCTTAGAAGCAGCCATTCATTTAAAGAGTGCGTAATAGCTCACTAGTCAAGCGATCGGGCGTCGACAATTCGCGGGACTTAAACTACTTGCCGAAGTTGTGGATCCCGATTTTATCGGGATGGTAGAGGAACATTCTATGTGCATCGAAGCTGTGTTGCGAGGCATGGTGGAGCGCATAGAAAAGCAAATGTTGGCATAAGTAACGATAATGCGGATGAAAAATCCGCACACCGAAAATCTAAGGTTTCCTGAGCAATGTTAGTCATCTCAGGGTTAGTCGATCCCTAAGCCGAGGCTGAAAGGCGTAGGTGATGGAAAACAGGTTAATATTCCTGTACCTGGTAAATTTTGTTTGACCGTAAGGAGGGACGCAGTAGTGAAGGTTAGCCACCTGGTGGATTAGGTGGTTTAAGCGTGTAGGCTGAAAGCGTAGGCAAATCCGCGCTTTCTTAAGGCTGAGACGTGAATAGGAGAGCTTAGCTCACAAACTAACCGTAATCAGACTGCCGAGAAAATCTTCGTACGGGAAAAATTTATCAGATCGTACCGCAAACCGACACAGGTAGATAGGATGAGTATTCTAAGGTGCTCGAGTGAGCCGTGGTTAAGGAACTCGGCAAATTAGCCCCGTAACTTCGGGATAAGGGGCGCCCCTAGTAAGTGAAATCCCCGCGGACGTAGCTGAAAGGGGCCGCAGTGAAAAGGCCCAAGCGACTGTTTAACAAAAACACATGTCTCTGCGAAGTCAATTAAGACGATGTATAGGGACTGACACCTGCCCGGTGCTGGAAGGTTAAGAGGAGAGGTCAGCAGCAATGCAAAGCTTTGAATCGAAGCCCCAGTAAACGGCGGCCGTAACTATAACGGTCCTAAGGTAGCGAAATTCCTTGTCGGGTAAGTTCCGACCTGCACGAATGGTGTAACGATTTGGGCACTGTCTCAACCACGGGCTCGGTGAAATTGTGGTACCGGTGAAGACGCCGGTTACCCGCATATGGACGGAAAGACCCCGTGCACCTTTACTGCACCCTAATATTGGGTTCGGGTAAAGCATGTGTAGGATAGGTGGGAGGCTTTGAAACCGGGGCGCTAGCTTCGGTGGAGCCAACGGTGAAATACCACCCTTGCTTTATTTGGATTCTAACCTCGGCCCATGAATCTGGGCTAGGAACAGTGTTAGGCGGGTAGTTTGACTGGGGCGGTCGCCTCCTAAATTGTAACGGAGGCTCTCAAAGGTTCCCTCAGCATGGTTGGTAATCATGCGGCGAGTGTAAAGGCAAAAGGGAGCTTGACTGCGAGACTTACAAGTCGAGCAGGTGCGAAAGCAGGACTTAGTGATCCGACGGTAGCGAGTGGAAGTGCCGTCGCTCAAAGGATAAA
>JAKBMG010000092.1:0-14760 GCA_021831685.1 Bacteroidota bacterium
TTTAATAATGCACTTATACAGCCGGCAATTGGAATCCTTTTTTAATAAAATTATATTTAACCAACAAAAAAATAATAAAGAATGGAAGAATTTATTTCAGCTTCGGCAGATAGATTTACAAAATTTCTTGCAGAAGCAGAGGCTAGGATTAAAAAAAAATACTCGAACAACGTTCTTGTTAGTTTTGCCGAAACAATGATTGATTTTCCGATTGATAACCAAATTGATTCGCTGCTAAAGCTACATGAAAGATCGTTCTATTTTGAAAAGCCAAACGAAAATTTTATAATCTTTGGTTTTAATGAAGCGTTAGTAATTTCGGAAAGCGGAGATAAAAGATTTGCTGCGACCGACAAAAAAGTTAAGGAATGGAAAGAGAATTTTGTTTCTAATTGGGAAAACTTTCCCTCCAAGGATTTTCCTCTTTTTCTCGGAGCAATGAAATTCAATGTTGAACACGCTGATAATGATTGGTCGGATTTTAATGATTCAACTTGGTTCATCCCGGAATTTATGTTACTAAAAATCAACGGACTAAATTACTTCCTCTATAATTTTGTTTATTCTTCGGATTATTCTAAAGGTGTTACCTTAAACAAATTCAAAGCAAAACTTGAGAAACTTTTCAGTAATAAACCTCAAATAAAGAGTAAGGATGGGGTAAAAATCCGCAATATTTCGGGCTCTCAACCGAAAGATAAAAAAAAGTGGAAGAACATGGTCTCCGAAGCGCTTGAAAAGATAAGTGAAAATGAAATCGATAAAATTGTTTTATCAAGAAAAGTGGATTTAATTCTTTCAGATGAACCCAACTTTTCGGAAATTATTCCAAGGTTAAGGAAGAATTATTCAGATTCATATTTATTTATTTATCATCATGGCAAATCATCTTTTTTCGGAGCTACACCTGAGAAACTTGCAAAATTTTACAACGGAAATTTAGAAGTAGATGCATTAGCAGGATCTGCGCCGCGCGGAAATACTCCGGAGGATGACTTAAAAATTGAGATGGAATTGCTTAACGATAAAAAAAATTATAATGAGCATAGTTTCGTTATTGATCATATAAAAGATTCTATTTCCAATTTTTCAAGTAATATTGTTGTCGAGACCAATTCACATGTTAGGAAACTTGCAAATATCCAACATTTATGGACAAAGATTTCTGCAAGTTTAGATTCATCTTATACATTCCATACATTGCTTAAGGAACTCTATCCAACCCCTGCTATTTGTGGCTTACCAAAAGATGTTTCCTTACAATTGATAAAAAAATTAGAAGGATATAAGCGTGGACTTTATTCGGGGATAATCGGTTGGTTTAATTTTAATGACGAAGGCGAGTTTGTCATCGGAATCAGATCAGCGCTTACAATAAATAATAAGTTAATTGCTTTTGCGGGATGCGGTATCGTGGAGAATTCTGATCCTGACGCCGAATATCAAGAAACAGAATTAAAACTGAAAACTATTTTATCTTTGTTTAATGAAAATTCCAATTAATCGTAATATACTTTGGGCAGATACTTTTGTAAGAGTACTTGTTTCTTGCGGTGTAAAGTATGCTTCACTTTCTCCGGGTTCAAGAAACACTCCATTAATATTAGCTTTTGCAAGTAATAAGAAAATAAAATCATTCGTACATGTTGATGAAAGAAGCAGCGGTTTTTTTGCGCTTGGGCTTGCAAAAGCAACGAACACTCCGGTAGCAATTGTATGTACATCCGGCACAGCCACGGCGGAATTATATCCGGCAATAATTGAAGCATACCAACAACGAGTTCCTTTGATTGTTTGTACTGCGGATAGACCTCCGGAACTTCGCGGGCGAGGTGCAAATCAAACTATCAACCAAAATAATTTATATAAAAATCATATCAGGTGGTTTTACGATACCGGATTACCCGAACCGGATATTAAGAGTCTTGCCAAATTAAAAGAGGTTGCTAATAAGGCGTTCGATAAAAGTTTATTAAGCGCAAAAGGTCCTGTGCATATCAACTTCCCCTTCAAAAAGCCTTTTGAACCAAAATTTTTTACAGATGAGGTAGACAAAGATACATTTGTGTTTGCGGGAAAATCAGATGTAAATGATTCTCAAACCCTTCAAAAAATTGGAGCTAATTTTGCTCAAAAATCATGGGTTAAAAACATCTTAAAATTAGCTATAGAAAAGCCAAAAGGAATTATAATTGCAGGTCCCGGAAATCTTGGCAAGAATTTTATAAATGAATGTAATAAACTTTCATTAAAATTAGGTTACCCGGTTTTTGCTGATGGAACTTCCCAATTAAGATTTGGCAGACATGGAAAAGAAAATATTATTTCTAACTACGATGCTTTCCTACGTTCTGAAACATTCGCAAAGCAAATTAAACCTGAAATTATTCTTCAGTTCGGCAGGACAATTACATCCAAAGGATTAGAGACTTTTCTAAGTAATTGCAGTGCAGACAGGTTCATGATAAATGATTATGGCGACTGGTTTGATCCTTCAGAAAAAGCCAAAGCAGCTTACTCTTGTGATCCTTCTCTATTTTGCAAAACTATGAACCAAAAACTTGATCAAAAGAATTTTGTGAGAGAAGCGAATGACTGGCATGCAAAGATTAAAAATGCAGAAGAAAAGTCATCCATTCTTAAGAGTAAAATTATTGACGAATCAGAATTTCCAAACGAAAGCAGAATTATTGAAGAAATATTGAAATCAGCCCCGGATGGATGCAGCATAATGCTGTCCAATAGTATGCCGGTTAGGGATTTTGATTATTTCGCATCAAACAAAAACAAATCTATCACAGTTTATAATAATCGCGGTGCGAGCGGAATTGACGGAATAACTTCAACTGCGCTTGGTATTTCAGCAGCTAATAAAAAGCCAACTATCTTGATTACCGGCGATCTTGCCTTTTATTATGACCTCAATTCCCTATTATACGCTCAAAAGTACAAGACATCTCTTACAATTGTTTTAATTAATAACAACGGCGGCGGAATTTTTGAGATTCTGCCTATCTCGAGTTACGGAAAAATCTTTAAGCAATATTTTGTAACGCCGCACAAATTAAACTTTTCCAAATTTGTAGAAGCCTACGGCGGCAGACATTATTCAATAAAAAGCTGGAAACAATTTCAAAAATTATTCATCCATGCAACACAGGAAAAACAATTAACCGTTCTGGAAGTTAAGACAAACGCAGCAGTATCCGTAAAATTGCGTAGAAAATACTGGGAAGAAGTAAATCAAGGCATGAGGCAAGTTTAATATCTCTTACTTTTTAACTGATGTTACGCAACTCTTGGAAAACCTGTCTGCCGCCGGGCAGGTTGGAGTAGCGGAGTATTGGAATTATGGAGCAATGAGAAATACCGCTCAATTTCATTACTCGAATTTATTTGAAATTGTCCCGATATGACCGACGAATAATTGTCATTTCGACGACCGGTAGGGAGGAGAAATCCCATGAATAGCTTAGATGATAGAATTGATTATGGGATATCTCAGTTGCGTCCGCCGCGGATCTTTCGATATGACAAGAGATATTTTGTTCATATCGGGACAATTACTACATATTATTTAATAAATATAGGGAACCTCAAAAATCAGGAATAGTGGAATAATGGAAAAAAGCCGCTCAATTACATCATTCCGAAAGGTTGTTTTTGCGTAACGTGAATTTTTAACTTTAACTCTCAGCTTAATTATGCTTTTAAAATTATCTGATCTTTCATTGAATGTAGAAGTTTCGGAATCTAAATGTGCTGCACCTCGTTACATTTTTTTCATACATGGCTTTACTGGAAGCGCTTGTGATTGGGATGAAATCATTCCTTCAATAAATAATAATTATCAATGCGTTGCAGTTGATTTGATTGGGCATGGAAAGAGTGACTCTCCAAATGAAATTTCTTATTATAATTTCTCTTCCATTTCTCGACAGTTAAAATTTCTAATATACCAATTCACCAATGAGCCGGTTACTCTTGTCGGTTATTCCATGGGAGGAAGAGTAGCATTAAATTTTGCAATAGAAAACCCGGAGCAAATTTATTCCTTAATTTTAGAAAGCTCTTCCGCCGGAATTGAAGGTGAAAAGCTAAGAATTGAAAGACAAATTCAGGATGAAAAATTAGCTTCATATATCATAGATAATTCAATTGAAGATTTTGTTGACTACTGGATGAACATCGATTTATTTGCCTCTCAAAAAAACTTGTCTAAAGAAAAGTTAGATAAAATTCGCATCCAAAAATCCGGAAACAACAAAACCGGTTTGTCAAATTCTCTCCTCGGATTTGGCGCCGGAAGGATGCTCCCCCTATTTGATAAATTAAAAGAATTCAAATCAAAAACTTTGCTTATTACCGGTGATCAGGATAAAAAATATTGTGAATTAAATTCAAGAATGGTAAATATTTTCCCCGCGTCCGAACATATCATCATAAAAAATGCAGGCCACAATTGTCACTTAGAACAACCCGGAAAATTTATTGAAGTAATAAATTCTTTCCTTTCTGAATTCTAACTTTATAAAGTTTTCCATATTTTTCGATCTGAAATAATCAAGGTTAAAAATGAAATTCAATTGGAAAAAATCTAAAGAGTATCAGGATATTATTTACGAAAAGATGGATGGGATTGCTAAGATTTCCATTAACCGCCCCGAAGTGCGCAACGCTTTTCGACCGGAAACAGTTACGGAAATGTATGATGCTTTTGCCGATTCAAGAGAAGATCAGACAATCGGCGTTATATTGTTGACAGGAAACGGACCAAGCAAAGATGGGAAATATTCATTTTGTTCAGGAGGAGATCAAAGGATTCGCGGTGATAAAGGTTATATCGGTAAAGATGGTGTTCCAAGATTAAATGTTCTTGATCTTCAAAAATTAATCAGAAGTATTCCGAAACCAGTAATTGCTTTAGTTGCAGGTTATGCGATTGGCGGAGGTCATGTTCTTCATGTCGTTTGCGATCTAACTATTGCTGCCGATAATGCTATATTCGGTCAAACCGGACCAAAAGTTGGTAGCTTTGACGGCGGTTTTGGCTCAAGTTATTTGGCAAGAATTGTAGGACAAAAAAAGGCACGTGAAATTTGGTATCTCTGTGAACAGTATAACGCACAAGAAGCACTTAATATGGGTTTGGTAAATAAAGTTGTTCCGGTTGAAGAATTAGAAAATACGGGGGTTGAATGGTCAAAGAAAATCCTTCAGCATAGCCCTATGGCACTTAGGCTGCTGAAGTCTTCTTTCAATGCCGAACTTGACGGACAAGCCGGCATACAAGAACTTGCCGGTAACGCAACTTTACTTTATTATATGAGCGAAGAAGCACAGGAAGGTAAAAAGGCATACCTTGAAAAAAGAAAACCCAACTTTGGAAAGTTTCCAAAATTACCTTAGGAATATATGAACGAAGACTTAAAAAGAATTTCAAAATTTCAAAGCTGGATTTTAGCGAGCCGCCCCAAGACTCTGTTAGCTGCCGTTGTTCCGGTTGTTGTTGGTTCAGCGCTTGCGATAAACAGAGGAAAATTTTTCATCATTTATTCATTCGTTGCATTGCTTTGTTCTCTACTAATCCAAATCGGCACTAACTTCACAAACGATTTATACGACTTTCTTAAAGGCGCGGATAACCATAAAAGAAAAGGACCTCTTAGAATGCTATCTTCAGGACTAATTTCAGTTAATGAAATGAAAGTAGGAAGCATATTAGTTTTTTTTACAGCATTTCTTTTAGGGCTTTATTTAGTTTACGCCTGCGGAATAGTTGTGCTAATTATCGGCATTATTTCAATAATTGCTGGTATTGCATACACTGCCGGACCTTTTCCGCTTGCTTATAACGGACTTGGAGATATTTTTGTTTTTATGTTCTTCGGAGTAGTCGGCACAGCAGGAACTTATTTTCTGCATTTAAGAGAATTTTCGCTTTTATCTTTCTTAACTTCTATCCCGGTCGGCGCGTTGGTGACTAATATTCTTGTCGTTAATAATTATCGGGATATTGAAGAGGATAAAGCAGCCGGGAAAAATACATTAGCAGTATTTCTCGGTCGTAATTTTACAAGGTATCAATTTATTTTTCTCTTAATCGCTTCTTTTGCTATTCCAGCAATTCTTTTTTTACTATTTAATTTTCATGCCTGGATTTTTCTTCCTTATCTAACTATACCTCTTGCTTATCGCCTAGTATTAATGCTATATACCTTGGATGGACTTCAACTTAACAAGACCCTTGAACTAACAGCAAAATTTTCCGCACTGTTTGGAATTCTTTTTGCAGCCGGCCTCGCATTATGAATAATATCGGACTAAAATATTCTCCATTCAAACTTGAGCTTTCAAATAAATTTGAAAATTCAAAAGCGAAGATATTTGAACGAAAAGGATTTATTATAAAATTAGAAAGCAACGGTAAGACAGGCTACGGCGAAGCAAATCCTCTCCCCGAATTTGGGTCCGAAACTTTTGAACAAGATGAAGAAGCATTAAAGGATTTCAAACTTAATCTTAATATTTTACCTGATGACTTTATTGAAAGCATCGAAGATAGTTTGAGAGCCTTGTCAGATTTGCCAGCTTTACGGCACGGTTTTGAACAAGCTATATTAAATCTTTTATGCGTTAAAGCGAACATTTCTTTGAATGAAATCTTAAATTGCACTTCACGACCTGAAATAAAGGTAAACGCAGTAATTGGGTTGTTAAACCCTGCCGAATCTGCATCCGCCGCTTTACGATTAGTTAAGGAAGGCTTTACAACTTTAAAAATAAAAGCCGGAAGAGAACAATTTAATGATGATCTGAATTGTTTAGTAGCGATTCAGAAAGCAGTCGGCGATGACGTAAAATTACGCATTGATGCCAATGGCAAATGGAATACAATCGAAGCGATCGAAAACCTTAAAGCATTGGAAAGCTTTAATATTGAATATGTTGAACAACCGGTAAACAACTTAATCGGATTTCAGAAAGTGTCTAAAAAGTCCTCTATCCCTTTAGCAGCAGATGAGTCGATTAGAAGCTTCGACGACGCTAGGAATTTTATCCAATCACATACAATAAAAGCGTTAGTGCTTAAACCAATGCTGCTCGGTGGAATTATTCCCACTTTAAAAATTATTAAAATTGCAGAAAGAGAAAACCTAAAAGTTATTATATCATCGTCTTTTGAATCATCTTTAGGACGATCTTGGGCTATCTTTGCTGCATCTACCGTAAAAGAAGAAATTGCTCACGGACTTGATACTGCGAGGTTCTTAAAAAATGATCTATATCCAAATCCTTACCCTGTCAGAAACGGAAGGATTTTCCTTCAAAACAATAACTAATCTTATATTTTTAGAATGAATTTCGCACAAAAACTTTTTAACGTTTTGAATGATTTCCCTTCAAATGAATTTGTGATTCATTCTGTTTCACAATCACTAACATATTCCGAACTAGAAAATAAAATTCTGGAAACTGCCTCTCACTTGAATACTCTTGGAATAAGTGGGAATGAGTATGTGGGGATCTTAGGCAATAATTCTCCCGAATTTGTTGTTTTGATTTTGTCTCTATGGATGACAGGTGCAATTCCGGTCTTAATTAGCAACCGTCTACTTGAAAGTGAAATATCCGAACTCCTCAATTTATCCAGCTGCAAAAGAATTTTTATTTCAAATGAATTGGACGGCAAGTACAGCTCCTCAGGTGTACAAAAATTTATTTTCCCATTTGATAATCTTAATGAAAAGAATGATATACAATTCAATATAAATTTAGATAGTATAGCTTTAGTAATTTTTACTTCCGGATCAACAGGGAAACCAAAAGGAGTTGAAATTACCTTTGCTAATCTTGTGCAAAGCGCTTTGATTGGTAATCAATATTTTGGTCATCAAAAAAATGACCGATGGTTGGCAAGTCTTCCTTTCTATCACGTCGGTGGTTTTTCTATTATCGTCAGGGCATTTCTCTTCGGTGCCACATTAATCTTTCCCGAAAGTTTGGACATCAAACATTTAGCAAATGCGATAAAATATTTTCATCCAACTCATGCTTCATTTGTTTCTACTCAATTAAAAAGGTTAATTGAATCCGGCATTAAGCCAAACAAAGAATTGCGCCAAGTCTTACTAGGAGGAGGATTTATTGAATCCTCATTGATAGAAAGCGCCATTGAAAAAGGGTGGAATGTAGCAAAATCATTCGGTGCTACTGAAACTTGTTCATTCGTTTCGGTATTAACGTCTGATCAATTTTCTAAAAGAAGAGAATCTGCAGGTAAGGCTTTGCCGCCGAATGAAATATTTATCTTAGATGAAAATAAAAATATTATGCCCCCGGGAAAAACCGGAGAAATGGTAATTAAAGGAAATTCAGTCACCAAAGGCTACCTCAATAATCCGGACGAAACGAAAAAGAAATTTTCAAACGGACTTTATTATACAGGCGATTATGGTTTTTTAGATGAGAATGGATTTCTTTATGTGGAAGCGCGCCGCAACGATTTGATAATTACTGGAGGAGAAAATGTTAATCCAGTAGAAGTTGAAACTGAATTACTAAAACATCCATTAATAAATGAAGTATGTGTCTTCAGCTTGATGGAACAAGAATGGGGACAAATCATTGCCGCAGCTCTTGTTGTAAAAGATAATAAAACTATAACCCTTGAAGAAATAAAATCTTTTCTTAATGATAAGCTTGCCTCTTTCAAACATCCAAAGAAAATTTTAACCATCGAATCACTGCCCAAAACAGAGCTTGGGAAAGTCCGAAAAGAAAAACTAAGAGAAATGTTTTAAAAATTAAAATATCAAGATTTATTTCCGTCTTTTCTCCCATTTTTAATTTGCGACTAAATATCTTTTAAATCCATTAGCAATTTCTTTTTTCATCGCTTTTTTCTTCCATGTCTTTTTGTCAACAAAAACATGAACTGTGTTAACCAAAACGCATTCAACTGCGTCCCGGTTCTTTAATAAATATTCCAATTCAAAAGAAGACGACTTTAAAGTTTTGACTGAAATTTCTATTGAGATTTCCTCTCCGTACCTCATGGGCTGATGATAATGCGCTTCGCTTTTAATAACCGGGACTATATACTCGTCATTGCTCCAATAATCTTCAGCAAGGTGAAAGCCGGAAATCATTTCTTCATAAGCAAAGTGGCAGAGTTCGTAAACCCTTCCAAAAAATAATATCCCCGCCGGGTCGCAATCATGAAATTTTATTCTGGTGTTCGTCTTAAACATTTTTTTACCTCTTTGCCTTTTCGTTCTTTTACAAAATTATGCTATTCTCTTTAGATAGGAGTTTTTTAGGAATTACATCTATTATTTCCTCAGCCAAAGCATCAATCAAATGTCTTTTCAAATATGCTTTGCTAAACACCAATCCGATTTCTCTTTTAGGAACCGGAGGATTAAACTCTCTTACCATCGAAATTTTTTCTTTGCTTTCCAAATCCTTTATTGCAAGAAACGGAAGAAGCGTAAGGCCAAAATCTTGTTCAACAAGTTTTTTCAGAGTATCAAGCGTACCGCTTTCAAATAAAATTTTCCTTTTCCCTTGACTCCATTCCTTCTCGGTGCTCTTGCAAAGCTTCAATGCATGACCGCGTAAACAATGTCCTTCCTTAAGCAGAAGAAGGTCATTTGTTGAAAGATCATCGACATCAACTTTGTCTTTTTTGTAAAGCGAGTTTTTCTTTCCGATATATGCTACGAAAGGCTCAAAATAAAGTACACGTTCTGCAATGTCCTGATCGTTTACCGGAAGTGCTAAAACTCCGACATCAATTAAATCTTTATGAATCCCTTTTAAAATTTCGCTTGTCGTTATTTCATCAATTACCAATTCAAGATTAGGATATTTTTCTATAAACGATTGGAGGAATGAAGGCAAAAGATAAGGTGCAATTGTAGGTATAATCCCAATTTTAAGTGTGCCGGTATATTCGCCGGTTTCGCTTTCGACAATGTTTTGAAGCCGTTCAGATTCCTGTAAAATAGTTCTTGCCTGCTTCAGAATTTTTGCCCCTATTTCCGTCGGAACTACAGGCTGCTTCCCTCTATCAAAAATTATTACGCCGAGTTCCTCTTCAAGTTTTTGAATCTGCATACTTAAGGTTGGCTGAGTAACAAAGCTATGTTCGGCAGCGGTGCCGAAATGCCTGAAATTATCTACTGCAACGATATAATAAAGCTGTGTTAGAGTCATAAGATTTATTACATAAATATAATTAAAGCAGGCGGGAATTAAAATGGGATAAGAGTAAAATGTGATTCTTAAATTATCCGAAGAGTGTATTTATAGAAAAAATGGTTGCGTCGTTTGGTAATCCCAACATTTATGCTGGGAACCAGATAAACCCAAATATCAGGCTTTAGCCCATAATAAACTAATCTTTGAAGTTAAAACCATGGTTTATCATTTTGTTTACTCCACCTCCTGAAGAAGGTAGTTCTTCAATCGCAATTTTCGCATAAGATGACTTAATAATTCACATTACGACATACTGAGAAACCTCCGAGGTTTTCCTAAACTTCGGAGGTTTGTTTCAGCAACCTTACGCAGAAAAAAACCTTCAGAGTGATGGAATAGGAAATATTGCTCACTCCCATTCTCCAATTTTTCCAAGAGTTGTGTAAGGTGACTTATTAATACAAGTTATTTCCCACCGTTTGGTAAGAACCTGCTAACATAAGGAGAATGCCCTTGGGTTCTTACGCCGCCGTGCCCGCTTGGTCCTTCACCTAAAAATTCTGAGAACCAGGCTTCATGTTCTATCTCTTCATGAAGTATCGCCAGCGAAAGATCATAAGTGCGATGATCTTTCCCGAAAGTGACATTACATATTTGCGTATAACCTGCAACCGCACATCTTTCCGCTGAGACCAAAATCTTCAGCATTGCATTTATATCCTTTGGGTTATCAGGCAAATATGCAGGTGGACATGCTGATATATCATGAAAATCATTCATGTTCCTCGGAAGTTTTCCACCCAGTTCATAAATTCGCGGAACTAAAGCTTCAAAGTGATTCCGGTCTTCTATTCGTGCATCTTCGGTTATCGCTTTCAAACCTTCGCCCTCTAAACCTATTAGGTTTACGCGAAGGATCGTGTAATAATAATAAGTTGTTAATTCTGCCGATGCGTTTTTCACAAGCATGTCGAGTAGCTTATCTACATCAATGCCTGCTTTTTCAACTACTGATCTTGCTACTTGAGCCATAAATAAATCCTCCTTGATATTAAATAATTATTGATATTAATTGTAATGTAATTTATACCATCCTTGCCTTTGTGTCCAATCAATAATAGCTATTGCTTCATAGGAAGAATCTATTTGAATACTGAAACCCTTAAGGTTAAATTTGAAGCATTAATTTTTATATACATTTATAATATTCAAGAGAGGATCTTTTTTATGAGTAACCTATTATCAATCGGGTCACAGTTCCCCGAATTCAAAAAAATTTCAGTAATTTCAACTGAAAAAGGTAAAGAATTTTCTGAAATTACTTCACAAGACCATATCAACGCCGGCAAATGGATGGTAATGTTCTGGTATCCAAAAGATTTTACTTTTGTCTGCCCAACAGAAATTGCCGAGTTCAATAAAAATTATGAAGAGTTCCGTGATAGAGAGGCACAATTACTTGGCGCTTCTACTGATTCTGAGTTCGTTCATCTTGCGTGGAGAAAAGACCATAAAGATTTAAGGGATTTGAAATTTCCTTTAATCGCCGATACTTCTAAATCACTTGCCGAATCTCTCGGAATTCTTGAAGCAAATGAGAAAGTTGCATACAGAGTAACGCACATCGTTGATCCGCAAGGAATCATCAGATGGGTTAGTGCTAATGATCTAAACGTCGGTAGAAATGTAAAAGAAGTTTTACGTGTCCTTGATGCGCTTCAAACAGATGAGCTTTGTCCGTGTAATTGGGAAAAAGGACAAGAGACAATACATGTGGCTTAATTAAAAAAATAATTCATTGCCCGGAAGGGATGGATTATCTTTGGCTATATTTTCAAATTCTGCCGCGAATTAATTCGTGGCGGAATTATTATATGTTAAGTTGAATATATTATCAAGACAGGTTTCTTGGAAATGACAAAACGGGATCTTTTCTATAATAAATTAAATTTTTACTTTATTTTTATTATTTATAAAAAAACTTTCTAGTTAATAAATTACAAAGGGAATTTTTATGTCGATGAATGAAACTAAAATTGATTTACTTAAAGATTTGGGAATAGATGAAAATGGTCTCTTCCCTGTCTTAGAAACGATGGCTGAAGGGGAAACAAAATATATTAGAGACTTAAGAATAAATCTTAAGAACACTCTTAATTCAGAAAACTTAAACATCAAAGAAGCATATTTAATAGCGCTTGCAATTTCAGTTAATGAACGAAATAAAATCTTAATCGAAGCATTTACAAATCACGCTAAAGCTAACGGCGCAAATGGGGCAGAAATTGCCGAGGCTTATGCATGCGCTTCAACGCTGGCAGTGAATAATGTTTTCTACCGGTTCAAACACTTTATAAAAAACAGCAATGAAAATTACCAAAACATGCCCGCCGGAATAAAGATGAACATTATGATGAGCCCGGTATTGGGAAAAGAATTATTTGAATTGATAAGCCTTGCAGTTTCTGCGGTAAACGGATGCGAGTCATGCGTTAACTCTCACGAGGAATCAGTTAGAAAATATGGGTTGCCTAACGAACAGGCAGGTTCCTCCGAAGCAAGAATATTTGATGCAGTTAGGTTGGCTGCAATTGTGCGCGGATTGTCTGTCGCTATAAATTAAAAATTATTCGCAAATGCTCAATCAATTATCTGACTCGTTAAAAAAATTCAACAGTAATACATTTTCATCACTGAAAATCCGCAACTACCGTTTGTACTTTATCGGGCAAAGTATTTCTCTTACCGGCACATGGATGCAAACGATTGGTCAAGCCTGGCTTGTATTAAAATTAACAAACTCCGGAACGGCGCTTGGACTTGTTACAGCACTGCAGTTTTTGCCTGTACTTTTCTTTGGACCTATGGGCGGTGTATTGGCAGACCGCTTTTCCAAACGTAAATTACTTTATATAACTCAAGCAGGAGCCGGTGTACTTGCTCTAATATTAGCTATTTTAGTTTCAACTGACACTGTTCAGCTTTGGATGATTTACATTCTTGCAACATTAGTCGGACTTTTCAATGCGGTTGATAACCCCACTCGGAGGACATTTGTCCTTGAGATGGTAGGTAGAAAAGAATTAAACAATGCAGTTACGCTATTTTCTACTGCCTTTAATCTGAGCCGTATAGTTGGGCCAGCAATAGCGGGTGCCATAATTGCGGGCGCAGGACTTGCTTCATGTTTCTACCTAAATGCAATTTCCTACATTGCAGTTTTGGCTTGCCTCTTCTTAATGAAAAATAGTGAATTCCATCTTGTTGAGCCTATTAAACGAGCAAAGGGACAGCTTCGTGAGGGATTTAAATATGTCCGAAATAACCCATTTCTTTTAAATCTATTAATAATGATGGCTATTATCGGCACATTTACATATGAATTCCAGGTCAACCTTCCACTGTTAGCAAAATACACATTTAATAGCAATGCAAGCGGCTTTGCTTTATTGAACTCCGGAATGGGAATCGGTGCGGTACTTGGCGGACTTGCAGCAGCAAGCCGGAAAAAAATATTACCCAAAAGTATGATCAGGACAATTTTCGTTTTTGGATCAGCAGTAATTTTAGTTGCAATTTCACCTAGTCTGCATATTGCAATTCTTGCTATGGTTATAGTCGGATTTTTTTCTATACGGTTTTCTTCCATGGGTGAAACTATGCTTCAATTGGAAAGCGCTCCTACAATGAGAAGCAGAGTAATGTCTTTATGGTCTGTTGCTTTCTTAGGCTCGACTCCGATTGGCGGACCGATAATCGGTTGGATTGGTGAATATGCTAATCCGCGTTGGGGTTTAACAGTTAGCGGTTTTGCAGCGTTAACTGCCGGTGTTTTTGGTGTAATAACTTTAAGAAATAGCAAGCTTCACTACTATAAGAAAGATTCAATAAATCCAATAGTTGTTGAAAAAGAAGGCGGAAAATTATAATTCTGGTTTAAAAATTATTAGCGGCCCCTGCTTGAAGATTTTTTCAGATAAAACTATTACAAGAAATTAGGATCGAGATAAAATAAAAGCATTTATCTATTGATTTTTATTCCTTTGCCTCATCGCTTTCAATATTAAATTACTTGAATAAAAATGCTATTATGTGTAATATTGTAATAAATAATACACCAGAAGGAGATAATAATATGAGAACCAATATTGAAATAGACGATAAACTTATGAAAGAGGCTGCCAAACTTTCAGGACTTAAAACAAAGAAAGAAATCGTTTATGAAGCCTTAAGGAATTTTGTTATACTTAAGAAACAATCCGAAATTAGGAAGCTTCGAGGAAAACTTAAATGGGAAGGTGATCTTGATGAGATGAGGAAAAGTCGATGGTAATGATTGATTCATCAGTATGGATTGACTACTTCAATGAAGGTCAATCATGGCAAGCCGAAAAGTTATATAAAATTGTAAGCGAAGAAAGGATATATATTGGAGATCTTATCCTTGCTGAAGTTTTGCAAGGATTTAGAAAGGACAGAGATTATGAAACAGCAAAGGTATATTTAGGTATGTTTCAATGTGTCAATCTGCTTAACAAGGAAATGGCCATTAAA
>JAKBMG010000092.1:14770-98513 GCA_021831685.1 Bacteroidota bacterium
AATTATCGTACACTAAGGAACAGAGGAATTACAATTCGTAAGACGGCTGATATAATTATCGCTACATTTTGCATCGAAAATAAGTTCACTCTTTTGCATAGCGATAAAGATTTCGATCAAATCGAAAAACACCTGGGACTTATGGTAATTAAGAAAAATTAACTCTCTAAATTTCTTCCCCTTGATGTTTCGCCCATGAAGACAAATACTTATTAAAAATATTAGACTTTGAAATAAAACCGCAATACTTCCCTTTATCTGTTACAACCAAGTTCCAAACATCGTGTTCTTCAAACATTTCAAGGACAAGATTTATGTCTGCATTAATATCTATTGAATGGAAATCAGAGTTCATTATTTCGAATGCCAATATAACATCGTAAACATCCGTGTTAAGCATAATTTCTCTGATATTATCTAAGGTAATTATACCAACTATTATATTATTTTTATCAACCACCGGGAATAAATTTCTTCTAGCGTGAATTATTTCATCCACAATTTTTCTTAAGGTAGTATTTGGCTGAAGTGCAACGAAATCATTTTCTATCAAATCACTGACTTTTATTTGTTGAATAAAGTATTTTTCCTTTTCGGATCTAAATTTAATTCCCTTCTGAAATAGCGGAGTAGAATAAATAGAATTTGGATGGAAATGCCTTGATATAAAAAATGATAATGCCGTAACTATCATCAATGGAACAGCTAAAATATACCCACCGGTGACTTCTGCTATTAAGAATATTCCGGTTAGCGGGGCATGAAGAGTACCGGCTAATACGCCTGCCATTCCTACAACAATAAAATTTGCATAGTTAAGATCGGCAATTCCTAAATAGCTCAATAACTTGGCAAGAAAAAATCCGGTAAAAGCTCCAATAAATAATGACGGAGCAATTATCCCTCCATTACCTCCGGAACTGATTGTAAAAGAAGTGGCAATAACTTTAGTTACTATTATCAATAAAGCGATAATTATCAGTAGAAGGTTCTTATCAAAGATAGTCATCAAAAAACTATAAGGAATAATCTTATCAAAATTCCCGGCTAATAAATTCATTACTGTAATATAACCTTCGCCATAAAGCGAAGGAAACAAAAATATTAACAAACAAAGAAGCAGCCCGCCTATTACGGCTTTTGAATACTGCTTTTTAATTTTCTCAAAATAATTTTCAATTAAAAAAGTAGCCTTAATATTATAAAGTGATATTATCCCGGAGAGGATTCCGAGAATTATATAAAATGGTATTGCATTTAAAACCCAACCTTGGGTAACCAGAAAAAATAACTGACCGCTATACAAAAATTTTGAAACAACTGCAGCCGATGCTGATGCTATGAGAAGAGGAATAAAGGAGGGAATTGAAAACTCAGGAAGTAAAACTTCGATTGCGAAAATTACACCCCCAACCGGACTATTGAATATTGCCGAAATACCTGCAGCAGACCCACAGGCTAATAGTAAAGTCCTTGTCTTATAATTAAATTTTAATTCTTTTGCTATATTCGAGCCAAACGCTGCACCGGTAACCACAATTGGAGCCTCCAACCCCGCAGAACCCCCTAAACCCACGGAAATTCCGCTTGTAATAAAATGCGATATCATATCAACTTTAGGTATATCGGAAGATTTTCTCAATATTATATAGATAACATTGGATATACCTTTACTAATTTTTCCATTGAAGAAAGCATTTACTACTAAAACAGATAAGACAATTCCTAAAAGCGGTGTAAAGGGAAGTAAAAATGCAATCCCCCATTTGTCAAAATAAATTTTCGGCTCAACTTCGAGAAAGTGTACAAAATTCTTTAGTAGTGCAGATGCTAAGCCTGACAAAATTCCAACTACAAGGCTTGCTAAAATTATGAAAGTTCTTAATTCGACCTTAGAAGAGATGAGATGGATTATTCGTCTTATGTATATTCTTGAATTGATTCTTAGGAACTTGAATATATGTCTCATTTACTTATTGGAATATTTAGGAAAACTTGATAAGAATAAATAATTCTGACACAAATATAAATAAAAAGAGCCTATCGAAGGTTAATATATTTTGTTTTGAATCACTTTTAAGACAGGCATATTACTAAGAGAAATATCTTGAACAGAAAATATTGATGAAATAAAAATTACTAAGTCACCTTTCTCAAGATTTCCCTTTGGAGTAATGGAATGTTGGAATAATGGAAAGAATTAGTCTATTCCATAAAAAATTAATTATGCAATTGCTTCCTCAGAAAGGACCTCAGTTAGAGCTTTATGAACAGCCGCGGCACATTTCCTACCCTCTGAAATTGCCCAAACGATTAGTGATTGTCCGCGTCGCATATCACCGCAAGAAAATACTTTCCCCAATGAAGTCGAGTGAGCATTTTCATCATTGCCGAAAACAGCTTTTACATTTCCGCGAGCGTCAAGTTCAAGTCCGCTTTCCTTTAATTCATTTATCATCCCTTCGTGCACGGGATGGACAAATCCGGCGGCGATCAAAACTAAGTCGGCAGCAATTTCAAACTCTGTCCCCGGAACATCATTTAATTTCCCATTTTCAAATCTAACTTCATTGCATAATAACGCTTTTACTTCACCATTTTCATTACCGATAAAATTTTTCGTATTAATACTAAATTTTCTATCCGCACCTTCTTCATGACTTGAAGAAGTTCGAAACATCAACGGCCAGTATGGCCAGGGTGTGCTTTCAGCTCTTTCTACGGGAGGCATCGGAAGTACTTCTATTTGAGTTACGGATTTTGCACCTTGTCTGTTTGATGTGCCTACACAATCTGAACCCGTGTCGCCTCCGCCAATAATTACTACATTTTTATCGGTAGCGACGATCTGGTTTTCAATTTCATCTCCTGCATCCACTTTATTTTGAAGCGGTAAGAATTCCATTGCAAAATAAATTCCTTTCAACTCCCTTCCCGGAATATTTATATCCCGCGGTTTTTCAGAACCGCCAGCCAAAATAACAGCATCAAACTTTTCGACTAATTGTTTAGCTGAGACATCAACTCCGACATTAACTTTTGTTTTAAAGATGACGCCTTCAGCCATCATTTGATCCAATCGTCGGTCTATGATCCATTTTTCCAATTTAAAATCGGGAATACCATAACGGAGCAATCCTCCGATTCTATCATTTTTTTCAAAAACAGTCACAGAATGACCAGCTCTTGCCAATTGTTGGGCTGCGGCTAATCCTGCCGGTCCTGATCCAACTACAGCAATATTTTTCCCGGATAACTCTTTTGGCCGTTGAGGTTTTATCCAACCTTCCTTAAACCCGCGATCAATTATTGTTCTTTCAATGTGTTTTATTGAAACTGCCGGCTCATTTATTCCTAGCGTACAAGCTGTTTCGCACGGAGCAGGACAAAGCCTGCTCGTAAACTCAGGGAAATTATTTGTCGAATGAAGATTTTCAAGAGCTTCTTTCCAGTGCCCTTTATAAACCAAATCATTCCACTCGGGAATAAAATTCTCAACCGGGCAGCCAGTTTCGCCGTGACAAAAAGGAATCCCGCAATCCATACAACGCGCTGCTTGAACTTTAGCTGTTTCTTCTTTAAATGGATGTTCAAATTCCTTAAAAGTCCTTAATCTTTCTGCAATAGGATCCTTTTTCGGCACCTCCCTTTGATATTCCTTAAAACCTGTCGGTTTACCCATTTACAACCTCCTTTAATTCATGCTGGATCAGAGACAATTTCTTCTCTTCTTCTTTAATCCTCGCAAGTGCTTTCTTGTATTCTTCAGGAATTACCTTCCAGAAATTTTCCACTTCAGTATCCCAGTTATCAATTATAAATTCCGCACGTTTAGAACCCGTGTACTCAAAATGTCTTCTTACCAAATTAAAGACCTCATCAATATCATCTTCATTTACCAGATATTCTAACTCTACAAGAGAATGATTTAAATACTTATCGAAATCATGCTTTTGATTCCAAATATAGGCTATACCTCCAGACATACCGGCAGCAAAGTTTCTTCCGGTTCGACCAAGAATTATGACTCTTCCGCCCGTCATATATTCGCAGCAATGATCTCCCACTCCTTCAATTACAGCATTAGCCCCGGAATTTCTGACGGCAAATCTTTCTCCTGCAACGCCGTTTATAAAGACTTCACCGCTTGTAGCACCGTACAAACAAGTATTTCCGATTATAATATTTTCTCCAGGATCAAACGTAGCATTCGGATGAGTTTTAACTATTAACCTTCCTCCTGATAATCCTTTACCCGTGTAATCGTTAGATTCTCCGGTAAGATGTAATTCAATTCCCTGAGCGAGAAAAGTTCCGAAGCTTTGCCCAGCAGTTCCGGTCATAAAGATTTTTATAGTAGCGTCCGGTAAACCTTGTGCACCGTAACGTTTAGCGATTTCACCTGAAAGCAAGGTGCCGACAGTTCGGTTAATATTTCTAACAGGCATTTCAATTTTTACCGGAATTGCATTTTCAAGTGCTGGTTGAGCTTGCTTGATAAGTTCGTGATCTATTTGTTCTTCAATCTTATGATCCTGAGCGCGTGTCCTATAAAAATCAGTATTATACAACGGAGTCGGTTTGAACAACGGTTTACTCATATCGACGCCACGGGCTTTCCAATGATTGTTTAATCTCTTCGGAATAATCTTCTCAGTTTGTCCGATCATTTCATTAAAATTTCTAAAGCCTAACTGTGACATTATCTCGCGGACTTCTTCAGCAATATAAAACATAAAGTTTATCACGTACTCCGGTTTCCCGGTAAACTTTTTTCTAAGTTCTGGATCTTGGGTAGCAACTCCAACGGGACAAGTGTTTAGATGGCACTTACGCATCATAATACAACCTTGGGTCACCAACGGTGCGGTAGAAAATCCAAACTCTTCGGCGCCGAGTAAAGCAGCAACAACAACATCTTTACCCGTTTTTAACTGCCCGTCAGTAGCAAGATAAACACGATCGCGTAGTCCGTTAAGAACTAATGTTTGATGAGTTTCGCTTAAGCCTAATTCCCAGGGAGTGCCGGCATATTGAATTGAAGTAATAGGGCTTGCGCCTGTTCCGCCGTCATGCCCGCTTATTAAAATATGATCTGCATGAGCTTTAGCTACACCAGCAGCAATAGTACCGACTCCTACTTCGGAAACTAATTTTACACTAATACGCGCTTTTGGATTGATATTCTTCAAATCAAAAATCAATTGTTTTAAGTCTTCAATCGAATAAATATCGTGATGAGGAGGAGGGCTGATCAAAGTAACACCAGGCATACTATGTCTAATCTTTGCAATGATTTTATCGACTTTGAACCCAGGTAGTTGACCGCCTTCGCCGGGTTTTGCGCCTTGAGCCATTTTAATTTGAAGCTCATCTGCGTTAACCAAATAATGAGCTGTAACGCCAAACCTTCCGGAGGCAATTTGTTTAATAGCAGATCTCATGCTGTCGCCATTTGGAAGCGGAATAAATCTTTCCTCAGCTTCCCCACCTTCACCGGTATTAGATTTGCCGCCAATGCGATTCATACCGATAGCAAGTGATGTGTGGGCTTCCCATGAAATAGAACCAAAGCTCATAGCCCCAGTAGAAAATCTTTTTACAATTTCAGCGGCAGGTTCAACTTCGTTAAGAGGGATCTGTTCACCGCTAGTATCAAACTCAAACAAACTTCTCAGCGTTACCCGTTTTTTATTTTGATTATTAATCAATTCCGTATATTCTTTAAAGGTTTTATAATCGCTATTCCGTGTGCCAAGCTGAAGCTTGGAGATAGTAAGCGGGTTCCACAAATGATGTTCGCCTTCTCGTCTATATTGATATAGACCACCGGATTCAAGCGTATTTGAATCTGACAAAGGATTAAAAGCATTTTTATGTCGCAGAGTCGTTTCCTCTTCAAGCATTTCAAGGCTAAGCCCTTCAATCCGTGTTGCTGTACCCGTGAAATAGTTATTAACTATTTCAGTATCAAGCCCTATGGCTTCGAAAATTTGTGCGCCGCAATAGGATTGCAAAGTGCTAATACCCATTTTACTAAAGATTTTGAATAATCCTTTGCTTACGGCTTTAACAAAGTTTTTCTTTGCCGTTTTATAATCAACCGGTATAAAACCGTTCTTGCAAAGGTCAGACAAAGTTTCATAAGCTAAATAAGGGTTAATAGCATTAGCGCCGTAACCGCATAATAATGCAAAGTGAGATACTTCTCTTGGCTCACCGCTTTCAATTATTAAACCAGTTTTCGTTCTTAACCCAGCTCTTATTAAAAATTGATGAACCCCGGATACCGCTAAGAGACTTGGTATTGCAGCGTGTCTTTCATCGATTCCCTTATCTGATAAAATTATGAGTGACACTCCAGATTTCACGGCTTCGACAGCTTCGTTGCATATTTTATCAAGTCTTTCACGCATATCGTGGCGTATATCAGGATCGAATAAAAGAGAAATTGTTATTGCCTTGTAATGTCCGCGAGTAATGTGTCTAATTTTTTCAAGCTGTGAATTTGAAAGAAGCGGATGTTCAAGCTCAAGACGATGCGCATGTTTTGGAGTTTCATCCAAGAGATTTTGCTCCGGTCCGATATAAGTTGTAAGCTCCATTACTAATTCTTCTCTAATCGAGTCAATTGGAGGATTAGTTACCTGAGCAAACATTTGTTTAAAATATCTAAATAAAACCTGTGGACGATCGGATAATACAGCGAGTGCGGCATCGGTACCCATCGAACCAATAGCTTCTTCACCGTTTGAAGCCATAGGTGGGATTACTATTGATAAATCTTCTTTGGTATATCCAAATATTTTTTGTCGACTAATTAAAGTTTCCGGATTAGCATTTGATATTTGATTAGGTGTTGGCAAGTGATTCATCTTCAACATATTTTCGGTTATCCATTGCCTATAAGGTTTGCGCTTTACAATTTCACTTTTAACTTCTTCATCGTCTAAAATTTTACCTTGGTTAAGATCAAGCAGGAACATTCTTCCGGGCTGAAGTTTACCTTTTGACAAAACATTCTCAGGATCGATTTCTAAAGTTCCGGCTTCGGAAGTTAGAATTACCAGATTGTCTTTTGTAATAGTGTATCGTGCAGGGCGAAGACCGTTTCTATCAAGCGTAGCACCTATAACGGTTCCATCAGTAAATACAACTGCCGCCGGTCCATCCCATGGTTCCATCATAGTTGCATGGAATTCATAAAATGCTTTTCTGTCCGGATCCATCAAATCGTTTTTTGACCAGGCTTCAGGGATCATCATCATCATAGCGTGAGGAAGACTTCGTCCGCTCATTACTAAAAGTTCAAGCACCGTATCAAAAGTAGCTGAGTCGCTTTGGCCATCCATAATAATAGGAAGCATCCTTTTTAAATCTCTTCCGTAGTAAGGAGATTCCATAACTGCTTCACGGGCTTTCATCCAATTTTTATTCCCCTGAAGCGTATTTATTTCACCATTATGCGCAATCATTCTGAATGGATGCGCAAGATCCCAAGTCGGGAAAGTATTTGTAGAAAAGCGCATATGAATCATAGCCATTGCTGATTTCATATCTTCGGAAAGAAGATCTTTATAGAATGATTTCATTTGGGGAGCAAGTAGCATTCCTTTATAAATCAAGACTTTACTTGAGAAGGAGGGAACATAATATTTGCTTCTATCGCATTTTATTTCTGTTCTAATCCTATGGTCAATAATTCTTCTTATTAAATAAAGTTTTCGTTCAAACTCATTTTGCGTTTTAATTCGTTTATCAGCGCCGATAAAGCAATGACGAATAAAAGGTTGAGTCGAACGCGCGCCTTCTCCGGGTACACTTGGATCGACAGGAACATCGCGCCAGCCAAGGAATTGCTGATCTTCATCAATAACAATTTTTTCAACTATATTTTCTACAGATTTTCTTAAAATCGGATTTTGAGGAAGGAACATTACACCAACGCCGTATCTTCCTTCTTTCGGCAGGGTAATATTATTCTCTGAAGCAACCCGTCTCATAAACTCATCCGGCATTTGGATTAATATTCCAGCTCCGTCGCCGGTAAATGGATCGGCGCCAACCGCACCGCGATGTTCAAGGTTGTTTAATACTTCAATTCCTTTTTCAATTATTTGGCGAGACTTCTTTCCCCTAATATCAGCCACGAACCCCATACCACATGCATCGTGTTCATAGCGAGGCTCATACATCCCTTGCTTTAAGGGAGTAGAAATATTTGCCGAGAGATTTATCTGCTCGTTAATAAAATTGTTTTCTTCCATTTCCAACCATCTCCTATTAAGGATTATTTGAGTTTTTCAAACAAGAATAAAAATACGATTCTCACACTAGATTAAAGTAATATCATTTAAAAAAGGTAATTTATTCCTTACATCGCTCACCATTTTACGGGAAATATTACAGATTAATATTTCCTCATTTATTGAAGAAATAATTTCAGAACCCATGGGATCAATGACAGCGCTATAACCAGGATAAAATAACTTTGGATCATTTCCTACTCGATTAACACCGGCAACAAAACATTGATTTTCAATCGCTCTTGCTTTCAACAAAGTTTTCCAATGTTCAATTCTTGTGTCAGGCCAGTTGGCACTAATTACGATTAAATCAACCTTCTCTTTTCCGTACAAACGATATAGTTCAGGGAAACGCAAGTCATAACAAATTGACAGTCCAACCTTCCAATCATCGATTTCAGTAACAACAGCATCTTTACCTTTATTATAATGCTTATCTTCAGATGAAAGAGAAAAAGGATGAATTTTTCTATAAGTTTTTAGAATATTTCCATCCCTTCCGATATGTAATAATGTATTGAAAAAATTCTTATTCTCTAGTTCAATAATTCCGGCAAGTATGTGTATGTTAAACTTTCGAGCTATCTTAGAAAAATATTGAAAACTCTCTCCGCTTAATTGCTCCGAAAACTTTTCTGCATGCATTGTAAAACCGGTTAAAGACATTTCGGGAAAAATCAATAGATCAATCCCAGCTTTAACAAAATCCTTTAAAAGAGAGGCAATTTTTATTTGATTCTCTACTTTATTTTCCCAGACCGGGCAATATTGAACTAATCCTATTTCCATTTTAATAATAATTTTTCATGCAGTAAGTTTTGCTTTTGAAGATTGGAATTTAAACAATTTATAATTGATGCTATCCCGTAAAGCCTGAAAACTTGCTTCAATAATATCCTCCGAAACTCCGACCGTACTCCAAGTTTCATTACCGTCACTAGACTCAATTATAACTCTTACCTTTGCAGCCGTGCCCTCCTTTTCATTTAGCACACGAACTTTATAATCAACTAATTTTATCAAAGCGATATCGGGATAAAACCTTAATAATGCTTTACGAAGTGCGTTATCAAGCGCGTTAACCGGGCCATCGCCGTCTGCTGCAGTATGTTCTATCTCACCGTCCACTTTAATTTTTAGAACTGCTTCGGCTTTTGAGATTCCCAATTTATCATAGAAAACATTTACTTTGGAATCAAGCACATCGAAGAAAGGAAGAAATTCATTTAATTCAGACCGGAGCAATAGTTCAAAGGATGCTTCTGCGCCGTCAAACTGGAATCCATTGTACTCCAAATCTTTTATATAGTTAACCAACCTTTTACTAAGCTCTTTCTTATCGGACAAATCGATTCCAAGCTCTTTTGCTTTGTAATAAATATTACTTTGGCCTGATAGATCAGACACTAAAACGCGCTGGCTATTACCGACTACTTTTGGATCGATGTGTTCATACATTCTGCTATCTTTCAAAACAGCGCTCACATGAATGCCGCCTTTATGGGCAAATGCAGATTTTCCTACATAAGCAATCCTGGAATTAGGAGTAAGGTTCATCAATTCAAATACAAAATTTGAAAGTGAAGTAAGATGTTCAAGATTAATATTTTGTTTAGTCGTCTTTTTTAATTTCAATATTAGGTTAGGTATAATGCTGCACAAATTTGCATTACCGCATCTTTCGCCAACGCCATTAATCGTGCCTTGGACCTGAACTGCGCCAGCTTCAATCGCTGCAATAGAATTTGCAACTGCAAGCTCGGAGTCGTTGTGTGTATGGATTCCGATCGGTGAATGAATATGATTTTTCAATTTGAGAACAATATCGTAAACTTCATGAGGCAAAGTACCGCCATTGGTGTCGCATAGTACAATAACATCGGCACCGGCAGCTTCTGCGGATTTTAGCATCTTCAAAGAAAATTCATAGTCATCTTTGTAGCCGTCAAAAAAATGTTCTGCATCGTAGATAACTCTTTTACCATGCTTTTTAAGGAACTCTACAGATTTGAAAATCAGCTCAGCATTTTCTTCAGTTGAAATACCGAGTCCTTTTTCAGAATGAAGCTTCCACGTTTTACCGAAAATAGTAACAACAGAAGTTTCGGTTTGAAGAATTGCTTGTAAATTTTGATCTTCCTCAATTTTGTTCAGTGAGCGAGCTGTCGATCCGAAGGCACAAATTTCTGCTTTATGAAAATTTGATCTTTTAACTTTTTCGAAAAATTCTTCATCGCGCGGATTGCTACCGGGCCAGCCGCCTTCTATAATATCAATGCCGAAATCATCTAATCTATGAGCTATTAATAATTTATCCTGAACCGACAAATTTATCCCTTCACCTTGCGTACCGTCGCGAAGAGTGGTATCAAACACTTCAATTTGGTTGTTCATAATTTCACCGTTAATCTTTTACTTTGAAATAAATTTACTTACGCTAACATTCCAGACTGTCTTGCATATTTGAATATATCACCTGCTTCAATTATCGGGAGAATATCTCCGAGTGATCTTAAGGAGAATATTTCACCGGTCGAAATATTTTTCAAGGAATTCATTTCGACATTTAATTCGAGTTCATCTCCTGTCTTAATTTTTTCATTCAACTTGATCGGTGTTTCATACGGAAGCAAAAATCCTCCGTCTACACAATTGCGATAAAAAATTCTTGCATAAGATTCTGCAATAATTGCCTTAACCCCGGCTACTTGAAGCGCAAAAGGAGCATGCTCGCGCGATGAACCACATCCAAAATTTGCCCCGCTGATAAGGATATTAAATTCAGAAGTATAGTTTTCACCGGTGATAAATGGTATTCCGCCATTAGGCAAGCCAGATTGCGAAATCGGAACGCTTGACAAAGCAAAATGCCCGTATTTTTTCTTTTCTTCCGGATCGCTTAAGCTGTAGACCAAATGTTCAGCCGGAATAATTTGATCGGTGTCTACATTATTTCCAAGGACAAACGCATAGCCTTTAACTATTTTTTCCATTAAAATTTCTCCGTTAAGTTTTTTTAATATATTTCTTCTATATATAAGCTCATAAGAGATTACAAAAAATCTCTCGGGTCTGTAATTACACCGGTCAATGCTGAGGCTGCTACAGTCAAAGGAGAAGCTAAATAAACAGCGGATTTTTTACTTCCCATTCTTCCCGGAAAATTTCTGTTTGTAGTAGAAATAATTGTTTCTCCGTCAACAGCGCGTCCAATTGTATCCATCGGTCCACCTAAACATGCAGCACATGAAGATTGAGCAACAACACAACCGGCATTTTCAAAAATTTGTTTTAATGAAACACCGCTAATTGTTTCTTCTTCGAATTGTTGAGCAATCAAGGTACTTGCAGGAACAATAAAGGTCGGAACCGCAATTTTATTTCCAAAAAGAATTTTTGCGGCTGCAACAAAGTCGCTCAACTTTCCACCAGTGCAGGAGCCGATATATGATTTTGTTAATTTTGTACCTTTCACATTTCTAACGATATCATAATTATCCGGGCTATGCGGCTTGGCTACGGAAGGTTCCATCTTACTAGCGTCAAAGCGGTATTTAGCTTTATAATTTGCATCCTGATCGCTATGGAAAATCTCATAAGGTTTTTTGGTTCTTTGTTTCACATAGGCTTCAGTTACGGCATCTGCAGCAATAATACCGTTCATAGCACCGGCTTCAATAGCCATATTTGTTAAGGTCATTCTTTCATCCATTGATAAAGAAAAGACAGCATCTCCGTCGAATTCTAATGCGCGATAAGTTCCACCGTCAGTCGTAATTTCACCTAATACTTTTAGAATTAAATCCTTTGCCGTTAAATACGGCGGCAACTCGCCATCAAAAGTAAACTTCAGAGACTCGGGAATTTTTTCCCAAATTTTTCCGGTTCCAAGGATAAAAGCCGCATCGGTATTTCCAACACCGGTAGAAAACATTCCGAAGGCACCGGAAGTGCAAGTGTGAGAGTCAGTGCCGAACAAGACAGTACCTGGTAAGTCATAACCTTCTTCAGCAAGAGCGATATGACAAACACCTTTATACCTATCAGTTCCGACATCATAATAATTTTGAATTCCAAATTCATTTGCAAACTCGCGAAGGATTTCGACATTTCTATTAGCTTGCGGATTTTTTGTAAAGATATAATGATCCGGAAAAATAACAAGTTTATCTTTATCCCAAATTTTTGCTTGTCCGCCAAATTCACGTTTCCAGATGTCAATAGTCGGTGGTCCGCAAACATCGTGAGTCATTAAAACGTCAACGTCAAGCCAAACATTTACTCCGGGTTCAACATTCTTTTTGCCGGCAGCTTTTGCTAGAATTTTTTCTGTTATAGTCATTGCCATAAAATAGTCCTTATACTGCTTGTGATAGATCTGATAGTGTATGGTTTAATAATTCTTCTTCCGATTTCATTTTTATGAAAATTTGACGCTGGTTTAGAGCTTGTAAATAAGCCTTAGCGCTGGCTTCAATTACATCAGTAGAGATACCTCGACCTGTGAATGAGCGTTCATTTTCTCTAATTCTAACTATTACTTCACCCATAGCCTGCCTACCGGAAGTAACAGAACGAACGTTATAGGATTCAAGCTGAGGTTTAATTTCAAGCGCTCTTTCAATCGCATTAAAACAAGCATCAACAGCACCGTCACCAGTTGCCGATTCCTGAAAAATATTTTCTTTTGATTTAATTCTAACTGTAGCTGTCGGAATTGAGTTCGTACCCATGTTTACATGAAGATAATCGAGCTCAAAGTACTCATCTTTTTTATCAACAGATTCGTCTCCCATCATTACTCGAAGATCTTCATCGAAAACTTCTTTTTTCTTATCGGCAAGGTCATTGAATTTTTCATAAACAAGATTTAATTCATTTTCGGAAATAGTATAACCAAGCTCTAGAAGTCTTGATTTTAAACCGTGTCGACCTGAATGTCTTCCCAAAACTATTTTTGTTTTTTTAACACCTACGCTTTCGGGGGTCATTATCTCATAAGTTTGTCTATCCTTCAACATTCCATCCTGATGAATTCCTGATTCGTGGGCAAATGCATTTTCGCCAATAATTGCTTTGTTGGGCTGCACGATCATTCCGGTAAATGATGATACCATTTTACTAGTATTATAAATTTCTTCTGTATTGATATTTGTGTAATATTTAACGAGGTCTTTTCTAACTTTCAATGCCATTACTATTTCTTCAAGTGAAGCATTACCTGCGCGTTCGCCTATACCATTTATTGTGCATTCAATCTGCCGGGCGCCGTTTTCAATTCCGCTTAAGGAATTTGCAACAGCTAGCCCCAAGTCGTCATGGCAGTGAACGCTGATAATTGCTTTGTCAATATTTTTTACTTTTTTCTTCAACTCGGAAATCTTAGCCCCGAATTCAGATGGGAAATTATACCCGGTTGTATCTGGGATATTAACAGTGGTAGCACCTGCCTCAATTGCAGCTTCAATTACTTCAGTAAGATATCCGAGGTCAGTTCTACCGGCATCTTCTGCCGAGAATTCCACATCGGTTGTAAAAGTTTTTGCATAAGCAACGGCGTCATAAGACATTTTAATAATTGTTTTCCTTTTTTCTGAAAGCGATTTACCATATCGATCATCTCCGAACTTACCGAGGATATGAATATCCGAAGTGCTTGAGAAAGTATGAATCCTAAAGTGTTTTGCTTCGCGAAGGGAATCATATGCAGCTTTAACATCAACTTCCTTTGCTCTGGCAAGTCCGGCAATAACTGTATCCACTTCACCGGAAATTCTTTTAACCGCTTCGAATTGAGCGGGTGAAGACACCGGGAATCCTGCTTCGATAACATCAACGTTGAGGTTTTTAAGTTGTCTTGCAATTTCTAATTTTTCAAAAACATTTAATGAAGCTCCTGGTGCTTGTTCGCCATCTCTCAAAGTAGTGTCAAATACAATAACTCTATTATTCAATTTATTTACCTCAATCTTAAAATTTATTTTCAAAAAATGAAAACTAATTTGGAATTCTTAAAGAGTAAAAACTCCAAGTGCTTGCTCATCATAAATATGGTTAAAATTTTCGATTACAGCTTCAGTCATCTGTGTAGTTGAAACTAAAATTGTATCCGGTGAATAAATGTCGGCTGTACGATAGCCCATGGTTAATGTTTTTTCTATTGCAGCTTCAATCAATTCAGCAGCTTTTGACATTTGGAATGATAAATTAAACATCATTGCGACAGAAGAGATAGTAGCAAGCGGATTTGCTTTCCCTTGACCGGCAATATCAGGAGCGCTGCCGTGCACAGGTTCATAAAGAGCATAATTTTTCCCGAGACTTGCTGAAGGAAGCATCCCCAAACTGCCGGTAATCATTGCAGCTATGTCACTTAATATATCGCCAAAAAGATTTTGAGTAAGTATTACATCAAACTGTTTTGGGTCTCGAACAATTTGCATAGCGGCATTGTCAACGTACATATCCTTTAACTCAACATCCGGAAAATCTTTATGAACTTCATGAACAATCTTTCTCCAGAACTGAGAACAATCAAGAACATTTGCTTTGTCAACAGAAGTAATTTTTTTACCGCGCTTTCTTGCAAGTTCAAAGCCATATTCCGCTATTCGTTCAACCTCTTCTCTGGTATAAACCATAGTATTCCAACCGTGGTTTTCATCAAAACCTCGCGGCTCGCCAAAATAAACATCACCGGTTAATTCGCGCAAAATTATGATATCAGTTCCGTTCAAAACTTCAGGCTTCAGTGTAGAAGCAGAAAGTAGAGCGGAATAAACTTTTGCAGGACGAATGTTAGCATAAAGACCCAATGCCTTACGAAGCTTTAACAAAGCTGCTTCGGGTTTTAGATTTTGTGGAAGAGTTTCCCATTTGTATCCGCCAACTGCCCCGAGCAATACAGCATCCGAATCATAACAAGAGCTTAACACTTCATCCGTCAACGGAACTCCGTGTTTATCGTATGAACAGCCGCCTACAAGCTGTTCATTAAACTTAAAAGCTACATTAAATTTTTCAGCAGCAACCTTCATAACCGAAACAGCTGCATTGACAACTTCCGGGCCAATTCCGTCGCCCGGAAGTAGAGTTACCTTAAAGTTCATACACCAACCTCTTCCTTGGCATTTTTCTTAAACAACCAGCTCATCATCTGGCGAAGCTTTCCGCCTACCTTTTCAATTTCATGTTCCCGATTTTCTTTTCTCAATTTTTCCATTAAAGGTTGTCCGTTTTTATATTCTGTAAGCCATTCATTTGCAAATTGTCCGCTTTGAATTTCGCCCAATATTTTCTTCATTTCTTTGCGTGTCTCGGCTGTTATTAAACGGCTTCCTCTTGTCATGCCACCGTATTCGGCTGTATCACTAACGGAATAATTCATGCGCGACAGACCTCCTTCGTAATAAAGGTCGACAATTAATTTCATTTCGTGCATACATTCGAAGTAAGCCAGTTCCGCCGGATAACCTGCGTTGACAAGAGTTTCAAAGCCTGCTTTAATTAATTCTGCAGAACCTCCGCAAAGGACAGCTTGTTCTCCAAACAAGTCAGTTTCAGTTTCATCTTTGAAATTAGTTTCGATAACACCGGCCCTAGTGCCGCCAATTCCCTTAGCCCAAGCAAGCGCCAATTGTTTTGTTTCTCCGGTTGGATCTTGATGAACCGCAATTAAGCAAGGAACACCACTGCCTTCCAAAAAAGTACGGCGAACAAGATGCCCGGGACTTTTAGGAGCAATCATCATGACATTTACGTCTTGAGGGGGGACAATTTGTTTGTAATGAATATTGAATCCGTGTCCAAATGCTATTGTATTGCCGGGTTTTATATATGGAGCGATATCTTTATCGTAAACAGCTTTTTGATTCTGATCTGGTAATAATATCATGACAACATCGCCCCACTCTGCAGCCTCAGGGACAGTTTTTACCGTGAGACCGGCAGCTTCGGCTTTTGCCCATCGATCGCTACCGGCGCGTAGACCAACCACAACATTACATCCGCTTTCTTTTAGATTTAAAGCATGAGCATGACCTTGACTTCCAAAGCCTAGCACAGCAACTTTTTTGCTTAACAAATATTCCAGCGATGCATCGCCATCATAATAAACTTTCATTTTATTTTTCCTTTTTTTTATACTACTGTTTCTTTTTTATCGTGTTTTAATTGCTCACCTCTTTTAAGGGCAACAGTGCCGGAGCGAGCCATCTCTTTTATTCCGTAAGGTTCCAAAACATTTACTACCGCATCTATCTTGTCGGGGGGACCGGTGATTTCGAGAGTAAGAGTTTTGTTATTTATATCTACAATATTTCCTCTAAATATTTCGCAGATGTTAGTAATTTCGGCACGAGTTCCTTTTTGATAGAAAACGGTGATTAGTGCCAATTCTCTTTCAACTCTTGTTTGACCGGTTAAGTCAATTACCTTGATAGTGTCGATCAACCGATTTAGCTGCTTTACGACTTGTTCAATTATCTTGTCTTCACCTTCGGTTACGATTGTCATTCTCGAGACTTCAGGAACTTCTGTTTCGCCGATTGAAATGCTATGGATATTAAATCCTTTTCCGCTAAACATTGTAGCGACGCGATTAAAAGCGCCATATTGATTTTCAACTAAGACTGCAATTGTATGCTTCATAGGTTACACCATTTCCTTAGGATCAAGACGTTTTGTCATTATTTCTTTTACTGTTTGACCAGCTGGGATAATAGGGAAAACCATATCTTCCTTCACAACTTTAAATTCTATTAAAACAGGTCCGTCGTTATAAGCAAAAGCCTCATCAAGAATTGAGTCAACATTTGCAGGAGTATTTGTAGAAAAGGATTTTATTCCGAAAGCTTCACCCACCTTAACAAAATTGGGATTGCTTTCCGAAAGATCTGTAAAACTGTATTTTTCTGCATGGAATAATTCCTGCCACTGACGAACCATTCCCAAGAAACTATTATTTATTATTATGATTTTAATCGGAAGCTTATAAAAGGCGACGGTAACAAGTTCTTGGATATTCATTTGAAACCCACCGTCACCGCTGATAGAAATGATTGGTCTATCCTTAATTCCAAATGCAGCACCGATTGACGCAGGCAAGGAAAATCCCATTGTGCCAAGTCCGCCACTCGTTAAATGAGAACGAGGGTTGGTAAATTTATAGTATTGGGAAACCCACATTTGATGTTGACCGACGTCAGTTATTACAACAGCTTCTCCTTTTGTTTTTTCAGAAAGTTTTTCAATAATATATTCCGTTCTTAACTTTCCGTCATTCTTTTCATAATGAAGGGGGCATTCTTCACGCCACTGATTTATTTCATTCCACCATTGAGCTAAATCCGGAGCCTCCTCAAACTCAGCGGCTAATTCTGCAAGGACATGTTTTACGTCGCCAACAATAGGAAGATCAACTATTACGTTTTTGTCAATGCATGTAGGGTCGATATCAACATGAATTTTATATGCGTTGGGGGCAAATGAATCAACTTTCCCGGTGACTCTATCGTCAAAGCGAGCTCCGAGCGAGACAAGGACATCGCAATTATTAACAGCTTGGTTAGCCCAATAAGTTCCGTGCATACCCAGCATTCCAAGAGATTGTCCATCGGTCATTGGAAAGGCGCCAAGCCCCTGGAGCGTCATTGTAACAGGGAGATTATTTTCTTTTGCAAAAAGTCTAAGTTCGCGATATCCGTTGGACATAATAACTCCGCCTCCGACATAAAGCAATGGTCGTTTTGCTTTTTTTATGATATCGGCAGCTTTTTTAATTTGATTTTGATGACCTAAAAAAGTGGGTTTATATCCGCGCATTTCAATCTTTTCAGGATAGTCAAATTCGCAGACAGAATTTATAACATCTTTAGGCAGATCGACAAGAACAGGTCCGGGTCTTCCGGTTGAAGCAATATAGAATGCCTTTTTAATTGTTGAAGCTAATTCGTTAACATCACGGACAAGGAAATTATGTTTTGTTATTGGACGCGTGATACCAACAATATCAGCTTCCTGGAAGGCATCATTTCCGATAAGATGAGTAGGCACTTGCCCGGTAAATATGACAATAGGGACAGAATCCATATATGCGTCCGCTATTCCAGTCACAGTATTCGTCGCACCAGGTCCTGAAGTAACAAGAACTACACCAACTTTACCGGTAGCTTTTGCATAACCTTCAGCCATGTGGGTTGCGCCTTGTTCATGACGTACCAAAATATGTTTTAGGAAATCGACATCATAGAGCTTTTCATACAACTTAAGCACTGCACCCCCGGGGTAGCCGAAGATTATCTCAACCTTTTCTCTTTTTAAGCACTCAAAAAATATATCTGCACCGGACAACTTTAGTTTTGAGGTTATCATATTTTTCCTTTCTATCGTTTTCTAAGAAAAATTAAATTTTCCTTACTAAGAAGAATTATTTTCAAAATAATATTGTAAATGGAACCTAGCTTTTTATTGCTTTTATTTTTTGCATCCAAGCTACGAAAGATCACCGCTAAGAGAAGCGATTTTCTTTAGCCTAGATGCGGCTAATAGTTAGTTCACAAATATTATTTATCCACTGCGGTAGATAAATTTTTGTGTCAGCGAACAGAGCAATAATTACAAAGCATTTGGTGAGATGTTGTTTTAATAATACAACACTTTTGGTGAGTAAGGCATAATTATCAAAACTTCTTTTGGAAGTATTTTGACGGCCGTTATTTTCGAATCGAGATCTCACAGTAGCCTCTGAATAAAAAAGACTTCAGATATTACTTTTGGGCTTCGTCAATCCCGAATCTATTTTTTTAATTTTGTTTAATTTGATTTGGGATTGACTATTGTTATTAGCCTAGAATAATAATTCCTAGCACGCTAATAATAATCGAAATCCATAGAATGATATCTAAAGAAGTGTAACTTAAAGAATTTGTTATAACAACACAGTGACCGCTTGTGGTTACTGCGGCTATTTCTGAAGTAATATTTTTTTTCGTGTTGTTCATTATTCTTAAATTTATTAGCAAAGATAAGTGTGCTTGATAATAATGTCAAGTTGATTTTTAAGTATTGCAATAAAAATTGATTTCTATCAATATGGAAATGTTTAATATCTAAATAAAATAAGATTATCCTGCCAAACTGAATTTCTTGCAGTTAGCGTTTCTCTGCACAATTCAAACTTCAAACCTTTCTTGTAAGGCTTCCTTACTACTTTAAATATTTAATCCATTTATGCTTTTAAAAATTCAAGTAATTTATAGATTAAAACTGCAGGCCACAATAGGGATTTGATAATACCCAGCACTCCCAACCAGAATGTGGCAGCGTGTTGGATAAAATATATGGCAGCTCCAATGAAAGCCATTCCGTATATTCCACCTACCATTCCGTTATCATTTCCAACGTGGTGGTTTTTAGAGTTTTTTTTCTCATCATGGTTTAATGAAGAAGAGTTTTTTTCATTAGTCATTTTATTCTCCGATTTATGAAACAATGATTTTTTATTGTTTTTAATATAATAATTTCCCTACATAAAATAATTTTTTTAATTGTTGACGATGTTTCGTTTATAGATAATTTTTTTAGGGAATAGTTAAAAACCAAAATTTATTCCTCATTTTTATTGTAAGGTGCCATTAGTGCTATGCATAGAAAAATCTGTTTAAGATGCTACTTATGTGAATGAGAGTGTGCCATTTTTGTCACACTATTTTTTTTGCAATATTTAGGTAAGGTTTATAAGCTTGGTGGAGGCTTGGCATAGGCTTGTTACAGGCCTGGTAGAAATTGGGAAAATTTAAGCAAAAAACAGGGGGGAAAGACTAATGTGTGACAAAAATGGCAAACGAGGGGAGAGTATGACGAGTAACGAGTTACAAGTGATCGAAAGGATGATGGAAGAATAAAATTGTGGGCAATTCTCCAACATTTCATTATTCCATCTGGTTTTCCAGAGGAGTTATTAGAGGTGCCCTTTATTTATTTAATTGTTATTTTCGGATGTGTAATTTTTTATAAAAGAAAAATCTATTGATAATTGAAATGGAAAAAGAAAGAAAACTTCAAATAATTAAAGCAGCAGATAAACGTTTCGCAAAACATGGGTTGAATAAGACCACCCTTGATGAAATTGCCCGCGATTTAAGGATAGGCAAAGCGACTATCTATCATTATTTCAAATCGAAAGATGAACTTTTCTATGCTGCCCTTGATTGGGAGGCAACACAGTTATTAGACGACATAAAAAATCTTTTTAATGGCCAAGAGAGTGACTTAAAAATTCTTTTTACAGAATATTTGAATTACAAAGTGACAGTCCATCAAAAATACAGATTGATTTATGAAACGCTTTTGAATTTATTAAAAGAAAATATTTTTGAGCAAGAATTAAAGTTTGCAAAGAGTCTTTTTAGCAAGGAGGAAGAATTATTAAACTCAGCATTAACAGACGCTTATTTAGAAAAGAAAGAAACGGTTAATACATCGTTAGGTTCATTTTGGGTTAATCAAAGTTGGGGACTTTTGTTTACTGATAAGATAAGCCAGATTACTGGTAATGAAAAATACCAAGCTACAAAAGAAATTTTATTAGGGGTATTAGATAACTTTTCAGGTAAAAAGTAGAGAAAAAATTATCCCCGTACTTTGCAGTCTACAAATTATTTTTAATTTCAATTTCGTCGTCATCATCATCTTCATCGGGGTTATCTTCCATGATGAACTTTTCATATTTATGCTTAATCATTTGCGCTTCAACGATAAAGTAAACATCTTCGGCAACATTTGTAGCATGGTCGCCCAGTCTTTCAAGCTGCCGGGAAATAACTAACAGAGCAACTGCAGGCTCGATATTGCCGGGGTCTTCCTTCATCAACTCAATTAGGATTTGATGATTCTCGATGTTATAACTATCAATAATTGGATCTGTTTGGATCACCTTTTGCGCCAGCTTAGGATCATTTTGGATAAAGGAATCAATTGCATTGCGGATCATTTCTTTTACAAGCTTTGCCATTTCGGAATATTTTGTACGTGAGATAAAATCCGGTTTAGATTTCAGGATAAGAAAGTTTTCGGCAATATTTACGGCAATGTCTCCTATCCTTTCAAGATTTGTATTGATAGTAATTGCAGACATGATCAATCTGAGATCCATAGCGACAGGTTGGTTAAGCGCAAATATTTTTTGGCAGATTTTTTCAATTTTCACATCATATTTATCGACCTTGACATCCCGTTCGATAACAAGCTTTGCAAGCTCATGATCATTCTCATCGATTGCTTTGATTGAAAATTCAACCTGTTCATCCACAAGACTGCACATCTTCAATATTTTCTTTTTCAATTTTTCTATCTGGATATCAAATTGTCTTTCCATATTACACCTTATTTTTTCATGAATTAGCCAAACCTGCCGGAGATATAGTCTTCAGTTTGTTTGATAGAAGGGTTAGTAAAAATTTTTGTTGTTTTATCGTATTCGATTAGCTCCCCGATATAAAAGAAAGCCGTCTGATCACTAACCCTGGCGGCTTGCTGCATATTATGGGTAACAATAACGATAGTATAATTTCTTTTTAATTCGTGAATCAGCTCCTCAATTTTTGCAGTAGCTATGGGGTCAAGCGCGCTTGCGGGTTCATCCATTAAAACAATTTCCGGCTCAACGGCAAGCGCGCGAGCGATACAAAGTCTTTGCTGCTGACCGCCCGATAAACTTAATGCCGATGAGTTTAATCTGTCTTTTACCTCATCCCATAAAGCCGCATGAGTTAAAGTTTTTTCAACAAGTTCCTTTAAAGCTTTTTTATTTCTTAGGCCATTTATCTTAGTGCCATAAACAATATTTTCATAAATACTTTTAGGAAACAAATTAGATTTTTGAAAAACCATGCCGATTCTTCTTCGCAAGTTAACAACGTCAACGTTTCTGTCGTAGATATTTTGTCCGTCTATTATAATATCGCCTTTGATTTTGACGCCGTGAATTAATTCATTCATCCGGTTAATTGTTCTTATAAAAGTAGATTTTCCACATCCGGAGGGACCAATTAGGGCAGTGACCTTATTTGCCGGGATATCTAAAGAAATATTTTTCAGCGCTTGTTTATCGCCGTAAAACAGATCAAGATTTTTTACCTGAATTTTTATTTCTTTCATTTAAGGAGTTTGACCATCAATTAGAGATACAAAAAAATAGTTTCATGCGTTGGGTCTTTGGAGTATTGGAGTGATGGAGTAATATTCAATACCAAACACTAACACACAATTAATATATCGCTTCGCGAATTTTAGCGCTTACATAATCCATAATCCAAACTACAAAAGCTATCATAATAATAATCAGACCTACTTCATGCCATCGAGCTAAACCTTGATATTGCATTAGCATAGTACCGATACCACCGCCGCCGACAAGCCCGATAATAGTTGCCATTCTAACATTTATATCCCAGCGATAAATTGTAAAAGACAAAAACGGCAGAACGATTTGTGGAACTACTCCGTGCCAAACAACTTGAATTTTATTTGCGCCGGTAGCCGAGATAGCTTCAACCGGACCTTGTTCGATACCTTCGATAGCCTCGGAGTATAACTTTGCATTAGATGCAATAGTATGGACAAGAAGCGCAATCATACCGGCAAAAGGGCCAATGCCTACCCATACCGAAAATATAATTGCCCAGATAAGTGGTTCGATTGACCGGATAAAGTTCAAGATAATTCGCAAGACATAATAAACCGCAAAAGATATTTTATTATCTTTCATTAAATTTCTGGCTGTAAAAAAACTAAGGACGAGAGTGGGTGGAATCGAGATTAAAGTAGCAATTAACGCAATATAAATAGTTTCAATCATAGCGAAGAGAGCATCGTCAAATATTCTGAACTGAGGTGTGAACATAGCTCCGAAGAGCCTTTCCGCGCCTGCAATTCCTTCACTACTAAAAAGCCCGACAATTGAAATTTTTGTAACAATCCATCCTGCAATAAACGTAATATTAAACAACGACCATCCAAAAATTTCCACAGTCCATTTTGTTGTTTTATTATCTTTTGCAATTCCTAAAAGTTTGCATGAGAGTGATGTTTTGGATAAAGCCCAAAAAGTTCCGATAACGACGCTACCGATAAAGATGGATAATATTTCATTCCACGAAAACGGTAAATCGCTAAGATTCAGGATAAATTTATAATAGATAGCGCGTTGAACAACAAGAATGAAGTAAAAGACAAAAAATATATCTAAAAATATTGCTTTATAAAGATTAAACTTATCAGCTTTTCTCTTCCTATTCGCAATTAATTTTTGCGGATGCAATTCAAGTTCCGGATCTAAAATCATCTTATTTCTACCTCTTCGGCTTCTTCGCCATAAATAGTTCTAAACCAGGTTTCATTAATGTCCGAAGGAGCGCCCTGATAAATTATTTCTCCTGCTTTAAGCGCAATAACTCTGGTTGCATATCTTCTAACGAGACTAAGGAAATGGAGGTTGCAAATAACAGTGGTTCCGAATTCCTTGTTTACTTTTTCAAAGTACTGCATAACAGAATTTGAAGTTGCCGGGTCAAGCGAAGCAACTGGTTCATCAGCTAAGAGGAGCTTAGGGCTTTGCATTAAACTTCTTGCAATAGCAACACGCTGCTGTTGTCCTCCGCTTAATGAATCAGCTCTAACTTTTGCTTTTTCGCTTATGCCAACGGTCTCTAAACATTTGTAAGCTTCTTTATAAACTTCGTCGGAATATTTTTCAAGAATAGTATCAAAAGTACTAAGAGATCCGAGCTTACCGTTAAGTACATTTGAAAGCACCGAGCGTCTTTTAATTAAGTTAAATTGCTGAAAGACCATACCTATTTGTGCTTTAATTTTTCTTAACTCTTCTCCTTTGATGTGGGTAATATCTTTACCGAGAAAACGGACAGTACCCGAGGTAGGTTCAATTAAGCGGTTGATACAGCGAAGAAGCGTAGACTTGCCTGAACCGCTTAAACCAATAACAACAAGGAACTCGCCCTCATTGACTCCGAAACTTATGCCTTTAAGAGCGTGAGTACCATTATTATAAATTTTATGTAAATTTTGAATTTCTAAAAGCATTACTTCACCAACTTTTCAAATGAAATATGTTGCTGTTTTAGCAGATCTCTGATGCCATCGTAATCGCTATCTGTAGTTCTAATAAGCCCGGTAATATCGTAAATATCGAACAATGTTTTTTTACCTATTTTAGTGGAAGCAAAATCAAGTATAGCATTTATCAACTTTTCTTTCATATCTTCATTCATACTTTTTCTAAAGACCCATGGGTCGTTAGGGATATCTTGAGTGAAGCCAATAATTTTAACCTTTTGAACAACATCAGGGAATTGTTTTAGGACTCTTCCGCGGGCATCCATAACTTCGCCGGTAATTGAATCGGGGGGCGAGTAATATGTTGCGCCGGCGTCAACCTGGCGTTGATAGACCATAGTAACGACGTTATCATGGCGCATTGCAAAAACTGTTTCGCTGGGTTTTATTCCTTTACTTTCGAGCAATGATTTTGGTAAAAGGTAACCTGAAGTAGAAGAGGGATCTACGTACGCCATAGTTTTACCATTAAGATCGGCGAGGGTGTTTATGCCGGAATCGTATCGGGTAATAATTTGACCTTTGTAAGTTGTTTGATTTCCTTCGCGGACAACTCTTAACTTTGCCTCAGCTCCGTATTTAGCATTAGCCATCAAATAAGAAAAGGTGTTAATAGCTGCAATATCGCATTTGTCTGACCCAAATGCTTCAACAACGGCAATGTAGCTTGCGGGAACAGCGGTTGTAAAATACCATCCGGTTTTGTTATGTAAATAATCAGTCAAAGCCGTCGCATTGAAAGAAATTCTATTAGCGTCAACAGAAGGGGTAAAATAAATTTTTATCGGATTATTCCTGGTACCAAGCGCACCTTCATTTAACTGCCTAACAGTTATTGCAATAGTAAAGGCAATTATCGGCGACAGATATATTAGATACTTTAATATTTTCATATTTTTTTGCCGGCAAATATGCTAATTCAATTTGAAGGTTACAAATAGAACTGCTATTTCAAATATTAAATTTTGGTTATTAATTCTTCTAAAGAAAGAAGACTGTAATCTTCAAAACTCAGTCAAACAGAAATCCGGTTTTGTCCGAATTTAATTTATTTCTTCCGAATCTTTTATAAGCGAGTTCAGTAGCTTCTCTACCTCTCGGAGTCCGTTGAATAAATCCTTGCTGAATTAAGAACGGTTCATAAACCTCTTCAATGGTACCCGGGTCCTCATTAACGGCTACGGCAAGTGTACCCAAGCCAACAGGGCCTCCTTTATATTTTTCAATTATTGCCAAAATGATATCCTTGTCCATTTCATCAAGGCCGTATTCATCAACCTCTAAAGCAGTTAAGGCTTTTTTAGAAACATCTATATCGATTATTTTTTTGTCATCATAATCGGCAAAATCACGAGTTCGTCTTAGGAGTCGATTTGAAATTCTGGGAGTACCGCGTGAACGTTTTGCAATTTCAAAGGCGGCATCCTCATTAATTTTCAGGTCAAGGATTTGAGCAGAACGAATAACTATTTTGTTAAGAGTTTCGGCATCGTAATAATCGAGGCGAAATTTTATTCCGAATCTATCGCGAAGTGGCGAAGTAAGCATACCGGCTCTGGTTGTAGCGCCGACCAAAGTATATTTAGGAAGACTAATTTGCACCGATCTTGCATTCGGCCCACTATCAATCATAATATCCAATTTATAATCTTCCATTGCGGAATAAAGATATTCTTCAACCACAGGGCTTAGGCGATGAATTTCATCAATAAACAAGATAGAATTTTCTTCTAAGGTAGTAAGAAGACCTGCAAGGTCGCCGGGTTTTTCCAACACTGGCCCGGATGTAAGTTTGAGTTTTACGCCAAGTTCATGGGCGACAATATGAGCGAGAGTAGTTTTGCCAAGTCCCGGGGGACCAGTTAACAGGACATGATCAAGCGCCTCACCTCTTTTTTTAGCAGCAGAGACGAAGACATTAAGATTATCCGTAATTTTAGTTTGTCCGACGAATTCAGACAATCTTAATGGGCGAAGAGATTGTTCGTACTTTTTCTCTTCTTCATCCGGTTCAGGATTTGTGGAGGCTGATTTTCTCATTTAGGTATAATGAATTTGTATATTAAAAAATAAGTTAATAAAAATACTATGCAGCTACAGCTTTGTTTTTCATCTTAAAATAATGAAGTACAAGAACCATAAGCGTCATGCTAAGGATCATAATTATTGCTGTGCCAATGGTGTTCCAGACATTAAGGCTTTTATCAAAAGCGTCGATCAGTCCGGGATTCCAGGCGCTGCCATATAAAATTACCAAATGGACAATATAAATTAGTAAAGTATTTCTTCCGATCAAGATAAAGACCCTCGGAATAGTTTCGATCTTAAGAGTAATAAACGAAATTATTGAATTAAGAAATAGAACTATACCCAATCGATAAAAAATTAAGTTCGGGCTAGTGGTCCAAAGGTAACTTTGATGGTAAGTAAAAATTTCAATTTCATTACCAATTAAAGCTACAATAATAAGAAGCAAACCAGCAAAAGCAAGTTTTAGACTAAAGCGCGGGTCTTTAAAGACAAGAGGGTGCTTTGCAAGATAACTACCTAGCACACCGCCGGCAATAACATAGCCAACCCATGGGAATAAGGGGAAATTTGAACCGCTGCCAGTATAAAAATAACCTGCAATTGGTGCAGGAAAAATCTTTAACCAATTGATTAAACTGAAAGGAGGATACAGTGCAAAAAATATTAAACTAACAATTGAAAAGACCAAGTAGTCGTTAACGCGAAATTTTTCAGCAACGTAAGCACAAATCATTAAGAATAAAAGTCCAAAGGCTATAAGATGAAGAACGTCAACGGCGAAAAAGACATTCCATTGTTCCCGGGTTACATTTGAAAAATTTATGATTGTTGGAGTTGGGTAGCGAAGCAAATAACCTAAGAACAGGAGAAGAAAGAATCTTTTAATGCCTTTTTTAACACGCGGGTTAGAATGGAAAGGTTCTCCAGCAAGCCTAAAGAGATACATAAAAACGGTTCCGGCGGTAAACATAAAAATAGGAGCTGTCATTCCTCTCATAAAGAACCAAAAAACAAAAACCGGAGAGTCCATATTGCGGTAATTATTGGAAAGCAGGGCATCAACGGTATGCCCTTGAACCATTTGAAAAACGGCAAACGCTCTCATTAAATCTATAAAAATAATTCTATTCTTTTTTGGGTTTTGAGTCATTGCAATAAATTAAATCAAATATTGGTTGGTAAAAATAAGTAATTAACTAATAATAATTAAACAAAAATAAAGCACCTTCAGTTTAATCAATATTAGTTTTTTATTCCATTAAATTTAGAATATGATTTTGTCAAGCAAGAGTTTCAGCATTTTCATTAAGTGTAATAAATATTTCATTATTGAGAAAGCAATTTTTGCATTCAGAGAATAATTGACATTCATCAACATTTGATTGACAAAGCTTTACAATATTCCTTTAGAATTTAACTTTTTTTGTTCTGGGACAAATTAAACTGAAGAAATTAACTCCGGCACATTAATTGATGAAAGTTACCATCAACTTTGGTTTATGGTTTTAAATTTTTTAATTTAGAATCTATTTGCGGATAATATTCAAGATAATTTTTTCCTTCTCCCAATAAAATAAAAAGTTTTGGCAATTTGCTTTTAGAAATAAATTAGGTAAATAGTTACGACTTTTAATTCGGCAGCGGTAGAGTGGATTAAAAAATAAATTTTGTTTAACATCAATTATTAATTTAATTTCCAAAAATATTTAAGAGAGTACCATGAAAGAAGAAGGTGGCTTAAAAGGATCGTCTCAATTTTCAAGAAGAGGATTCTTAAAAATATTTTCCGTTTCTTTAGCAGCAATTTCAGGGTTAATATTGGGGATACCTGCTTTAGATGCGATAATCAGCCCAGCATTAAAATCCAGATTAACATCATTTTCTAAAGCCGGAAAAATTGGAAATATTCCTGAAGGTTCGCCGGTGAGACTAACAGTTGCATCAAGCGCAAAGGATGCCTATTTAAATGACACAGAAATGCACAATGTTTGGGCAATAAAAAAATCCAATTCGGATATAGAAGTATTTTCGCCAATATGCCCGCATCTTGGATGCAGCTATAATTGGGATCCTCAAAAAAGCCAATTTGAATGTCCATGCCACGGCAGTGTTTTTGCGGAAAACGGGAAAGTAATTTCAGGTCCTGCACCTAGAAGTTTAGACACACTTCCTACGAAAATTGAAGGAGACGAATTATATGTTGAATGGGAAAAATTTCAACTTGGCATTAACAAAAAAGTAAAAATTTAACGGGTAAAAACATGTCAAAAAAAGTATGGTACTGGATTAACGAAAGAATTCCTCTTTCTTCAATACTTAGAATGGGAATGGATGAAGAAATCCCCGGAGGTTCAAGATTTTCGTACGCTCTTGGAAGTGCAACATTGTTAGTATTTCTAATCCAACTAATTACGGGTGTGCTTGAACTATTTTATTATGCACCAACTGTTGACCACGCTTACGACAGTATAAATTTTCTGAGGGTTGAAGTACCCTTCGGATGGTTGATTCATGGGTTGCATTACTGGGGAGCCACCGCCATGATTGTGATTGTTTCACTTCATATGCTTCGAGTTTTTATATGGGGAGCATATAAAAATCCGAGACAGCTGACCTGGCTCCTTGGTGTTATCCTGTTTTTGTTAGCACTCGGAATGAGTTTTACGGGAGCAGCGCTTCCGTGGGATCAACGAGGCTACTGGGCAGCGCAGGTTGGAACAAATATAGGGGGAACATTTCCTTTTATAGGTAATTTTATTAAACAAGTAATTAGGGGCGGCAGTTCAATGGGGCAGCTGACACTGTCAAGATTTTTCATATTGCACGTGGCTGTTATACCAGGGATTATTGTAATGTTTATCATACTTCATTTGGTAGCGTTTAGAAAACACGGGAGTGTGGGACCATGGGAAGAAGAAAAAAGAAATATAACCGGACAATTTTGGCCGGATCAAATTTTTAAGGACGTTTTAGTAGCAATTATAATTTTGTTGGCGTTAGTCGCCTTATCAACATTTTCTCCGCCACCTTTTTCAGGTCCTGCAGATCCGATGGACAGTTCGTACGTACCAAAGCCAGAATGGAATTTTTTGTTTCTTTATCAAGCTTTAAAATTCTTTCCCGGTGTACTTGAAGTTATAGGGACAGTAGGAATTCCCACAGTACTTGTTTTACTATTGTTACTGCTTCCATTTATTGATAAAAATAAAATTAGAAATCCATTTAAGCGATTGATTGTAGTTCCAACCGGGCTATTAATAGTTATGGCAGTAATCATACTAACAATTGCCGGTTATCTAAGTGGTGAATCAACAGCGGTTAAACAAAAAAGTAATTCAAAAGAAGTCCTTCATAAAGAAAATTTTTCTTCAAATGATATAAGACTTGGCAAACAACTTTTCACATCGATAGGATGTATTGGTTGCCACTCAATTATGGGCACGGGCGGGACAGTTGGTCCAGATCTTTCAAACGAAGTTCAGAAAGGAAGGACAAAGGAATGGTTGATTGCTCAAATACAAAACTCAAAATCGCACAACCCAACTTCCATAATGCCGCCTTTTTCATTTTTGAAAGTCGCACAATTAAATCAATTGGTAGCATTTTTGTTGACACCAAGCAACATGGGACCCGGATCGGCTCCGCAGATTGTTTCAACACAACCAAGCAATTCAAACGCTAATACAGTTGCAATTCCAGATACAGCAAGCCAACCAAAAGTCGATTCAGTAAATCTTCAATCCGCAGGATTAGCGGCTTCAATTCTTGGCAGCGCCGAGCACGGAAAAGTATTATTTGATAAAAATTGTGTAGCTTGTCATGGTAAGAATGGCATAGGAAAAATATCCAACCCGGGTTCGGCAACAGGAGTAGTTCCGGCTTTAAATCCGATCTCACAAAGATTATATAACAAAGACCCTGAAATATTTTCAAAGAATATTGACATCATAATTCAACATGGAGCAGTTCCTAAAGGCGCAAATCCTGCACTAAAAATGGAAGCCTTCGGAGACCAGCAAGCGCTTTCGCAACAGCAAATTTCGGATATTGAAGCCTACATTCTATCAATAAACGGAATAGAAAGAGGAATGATAAAAGAACCCGGAATGGAACCAGTTTCATTTTTTACATTAATAGCCGTTGTATTTGCAGGAATCGGATTGATCTTCTTAGTAGTCTGGAACGTAAAAAAGAAAAAATAAAATCATATATCCGGATTAGAAGAAATTCTAATCCGGATACTTTGAACTTATCCGCCAGTAGCGAAGCCCGGGTACAGAGTCATCCCACCGTCAATAAAAATACTTGTACCGGTGATATAATCGGCATGATCCGAAGCAAGCCAAACAGCAGCCCTACCTATGTCTTCTACTTCTCCAATTCTACCGTAAGGAATTAATTCCATCAACTTATTATAAGCTTCCTGTGTATCCCAGGCGCTTTTATTTATCGGCGTTCTAATAGCACCGGGGCAAATACTATTTACGCGAATTCTGAAAGGTGCAACTTCCTGGGCAATACTTTTCATTAACATCATTATTCCCCCTTTGGATGAGGCATAATTTACATGTCCTGCCCAAGGAATAACTTCATGAACGGAGCTTATATGAATGATCTTTCCGGCAGCACAGGAAATTTCTTTTTTTACTCCCCGGCGCTTGAATTCTATAATCGCTTCCCTGGCGCAAAGAAATTGCCCGGTAAGATTTACGCTTATGACCTTGTTCCATTTTTCAATCGTCATTTTATCGAAAGGAGAATCTTGTTGAAGCCCAGCATTGTTAACGAGAATATCAATAGTGCCAAATTCTTTATACATTTGATTAAACATTGAAATAACCTCTACCTCATTGCTTACGTCGGCTTGAATGGCAATGGCATTTACTCCTAACTTTTTAATTTTTTCAATCACGGCATTTGCTTCATCGGGATTGTTGACATAATTGACGACAACATCTGCGCCGGCATTGGCAAGTTGAATTGCGATGCCTTCGCCAATACCTGAATTAGCTCCGGTTACTAAAGCCTTCTGCCCGGAAAGGATTTTTATTGGTTCGGGTTGAGGCATTACTACTTCGGGGAAATTTTCTTTTGCAGGTTCGCTCATTTTTGCTCCAGTTGTTTTTTAATAAATTAAACTTTTGGTTGAAGAAGCTTGGCTATCAAACCAGTCCACCCTGTTTGATGGGAAGCCCCCAATCCTTTTCCGTTATCTCCATTGAAATATTCGTGAAATAAAATATAATCCTTAAAATGTGGATCAGTTTGAAATTTCTTATTCTCTCCGAAAACAGGGCGATTTCCATTTTCATCTTTCAAAAATATTCGTGAAAGTCGTTTTGTCAGTTCGTTGGCAATTTCTTTAAGAGTAAGATATTTTCCAGAGTTTACAGGATATTCTACCTTAAAATCATCACCATAATAATGATGAAATCTTTGCAGAGATTCGATGATTAAGAAATTTACAGGGAACCAAATAGGTCCGCGCCAATTTGAATTACCTCCGAAAAGTCCGGTTTGAGATTCAGCAGGTTCATAATTAACAGAGAAAACCTTACCACCTGTTAAAAGTACATAAGGATTTTTTTCATGATATTTTGAAAGCGCACGAATTCCGTACTCCGAAAGAAATTCTGTCTCATCCAACATTCGATTTAAGATTTTCTTTAAGCGATGTCCTCTCAGCAAAGAAAAGAGGCGTGTTTCTTTCATACCTTTATCCCGCCATCTTGAAACAAGATTAGCAAGATCGGGGCGATAGTTTAAGAACCAATCGAGTCTTTCTGAAAACTTTGGGCTTGTATTCATTATTTCAGGTTCGAGCACTTCGACGGCAAAAAGCGGTATTAAGCCAACCATCGAGCGTACTTTTAGTTTTACATATTTATCGTCAGAGGTATGAAGGACATCATAAAAAAATTGATCTTCTTCATCCCATAGGTCTATTCCTTCGCCGGCAATATCAGTCATAGCACCAGCGATAAAAAGAAAGTGTTCCAAGAATTTCGTGGCGACATCTTGATACACAGGATTATGTTTTGAAAGCTCAAGAGAAATTCTTAAAAGATTAAGTGAGAACATTGCCATCCAGCTTGTAGCGTCTGCTTCTTCAAGATGCTCGCCTTCGGGTAAACCGGCGCTTCTATCGAATACTCCGATATTATCTAAGCCGAGAAAGCCACCTTGAAAGATATTTCTATTATCTTCATCCTTTCTATTAACCCACCATGTAAAATTAAGAAGGAGTTTATGAAAAACCGATTCAAGGAAAGGGATATCACCATGACCGTTATTTGCTTTCTGATCTATTTTATAAACTCGCCATGTTGCCCAAGCATGCACGGGCGGATTGACATCTGAGAAATTCCATTCATAAGCAGGAAGCTGACCATTTGGGTTCATATACCACTCACGAGTTAAAAGTCTGAGTTGGTGTTTTGCAAACTCAGGATCAATCAAAGCAAATGGGATACAATGGAAAGCCAAATCCCACGAAGCGTACCATGGGTATTCCCATTTATCAGGCATAGAAATTATATCCGAATTATTTAAATGATTCCATTCATTATTTCTGCCTTTATATCTTTCTGGTGGCGGAGAGGGTTGAGAAGGATCACCTTTTAGCCAATGCCGGACATCGTAATAATAAAATTGTTTACACCATAACATTCCTGCTAGCGCTTGCCGTTGGACGTTTTTTTCATCCTGACTTTTAATTTGAAACTCAAGTTCTTCATAAAATTCATCTGTCTCTTTAGTTCTCAGATTAAAGATCGAATCGAAATCTTCAAAAGGATTTATTAATTCTGACTTGTCCGAATTAGCCTTCAATCTTAGTCTAATTACTTTTGAGCCAAGCGCTGGAAGTGTAATTTTATAGTTTATGCCAGCTTTCGTCCCGGCCGTATTATTTACAGCTTCCTTTTTACCGTTTACTATGAAGTCATTTATGCCATCCTTAAAAAGGCTTTCAGAATCAACATTATAAAGTTTTTTAATATTAGTATCATTATCGCAAAAAAGTAATTCGGGATTTTCTTCATAGAAAAGAGAATAGTTGCCTATATTTTGATGACTTAATAGAAGATAATTTTTATTTCCGGTACTTATTCCGGGTTTATAATCATCATAACCCCAAGACCAGGTATTTCTGAACCAGATTTGAGGGACAACATTTAGCACGGCATTTTCATTAGCGCGATTGCAAACAGTAAGCTTAATTAAGATATCTTCCGTGCCAGCTTTAGAATATTCTATAAAGACGTCAAAGTATTTATCTTCATTAAAGATTCCAGTATCGATTAATTCAAATTCAGGATCAAGTTTTCCGCGTTTTTGATTTTCCTGGAGAAGCTGAGAATAAGGGAATTCTGTTTGAGGATATTTGTACAACATTTTCATGTATGAATGCGTCGGAATATTTTCTAAGTAATAAAAATATTCTTTAACATCTTCGCCGTGATTTCCTTCTTTGCCTGTCAATCCGAAATATCTCTCTTTCAGGATCGAATCTTTACCATTCCAAAAAGAAAGAGCAAAACAAATAGTTTGTTTATCGTCGCAAATACCTCCGATACCTTCTTCGCCCCAGCGGTAAGCTTTGCTTCGAGCTGCATCGTGTGAGACGTAATCCCACGCATCGCCATTCGCTGAATAATCTTCTCTGACAGTTCCCCACTGGCGGTCAGTTAAATAGGGTCCCCATTTTCGCCATAAAGAATTTCCTTTCTTAATTTCTAAAAGCCGGGCATTTTCAGCAAGCATCGTATCTCCAATGTTTTACATTGTAAATATGATAATAATACATTTGAAAACATGTTAAGCACATTACATTTTTGAAATGATAGGTTCGTATGACGGCAAGCCGCAATCCGTCGAGATGGATGGGTTTGGAATGAAACTCATAGGTAATAGAAGAGGGACAGGGTATGAACAGATAAGAGTACATTTGAATTAAATACAAATGATTTTTTACTTTCAGCAAGAATGACCACACAGAGAGTAACGAAATGGAGCGAAGAGAGCTTGCGAACGCAGCTGAATGGAAATAGGAACGGAGAGGACCTAGTCGCATTAAAATGACGAATGAAGATAATGACATATGCGGCTTTTTTAATTTCGTCCAATATTTGCGATAAACGGCAATTAGAAAGCCGCTGGCGAGATGCCGAATTGATAATGTGCTTAATTGCTTCCGTTAGGGCGGAATTATTGGGAATTTGACAATTGTACCGGAACGGGAGGTTGCAATTATCAGTAATGATGACAAAAGAACGTTAAAATCGGAAGAAATTATTTGACTTATTTTTCTTTTTTAAAAGCTTCAGACAACACATTGTATAAATCCGCTTTGGTGAAGGGTTTGGACAAATAATATGTAAATCCGAAGAATAAAAAGTTTTCTTTGTCTCCCTCCATTGCATAAGCTGTAACTGCTATAATAGGTATATTTTTATAATAAAGAAATATTGATAGGAAGTTTTATTGTAAAAACAGATCCTTTATTTATTTCACTCTTTAAAGAAATGCTTCCATTCATTCTGTCGATAAAATGTTTGGTTATAGTTAAACCTAAACCGGTGCCTTCAAATCTTCTGGAATAACCTTCGCTGGCTTGACGGAATTCCTCAAATATTAACTTCTGACTCTCTTTCGCTATCCCGATACCAGTATCAATTATTTTTATTATTATCCAATGTTTTTCATCATTTTCTTCTTTATCTATTTTAACAATTATCCCTCCTTTAATTGTAAATTTAATGGCATTGTTAACAAGGTTTTCAATTATTTCTCTAAACATTCTCTCGTCTAAATTTACTTGGATGGAATCAAACACATTATTGATTTCAAGAAATAATCCTTTTTTATCTGCCAGGTCTTTGAGCATTTTAATTACTTGCTTTATGCAATCTATTGCTTCAAAGGGCGCATAATTAACCGGTAGACGATCAGCTTCAATTCTTGAAAGGTCAAGAATAAGATTTAAAGTTTCCAACAACCTATTGCCGCTTGTATTGATTGCCTCGATCATTTCTAAGGATTGGCTGTTTGCCAATTCATCTTTTAGGATATCCGAAAAGCCCAGGATACCGATTAAAGGGGTGCGAAGTTCGTGGCTCATATTTGCAAGGAAGTTTGATTTTAGGCGGTTCATTTCTTCTGCATTTTCTTTTGCTTTAACTAATTCTTCAAGCGTTTTCTTTCGCTCAGTAATATCTATTAAAATCCCTCTTAAGCCTTCAGCTTTATTATCAATTATAATTGAACTTGCATATACTAAGCACGGGAATTCCGAACCGTCTTTACGGATGGCAATAAATTCTATTCCACCAAATTGTTCACCGTTTAACACTTGATAAAATTTAGCAATAACAAGTTCCCTATCATTGGAATGTAGGAATTGATTAATTGTTAAACCATTTTTCAAATCTTCTTCTGTGTATAAGAAGCTTTTTAGTCCCTCTTTATTAATGTAGGTTACTAGTGTATCATTTTTGACTTCAAAAACAGTCTGCGGCAGCAAATCAGCTAGGTCCTTAAATCTTTTTTCACTTTCTCTTAAAGCAAGCTCGGCTAATTTCTTATCATTTATATTTTCGAGCATTGATAATAGATATAATATTTCACCTTTTTTACTTTTAATAACAGAGGAAGTTAAATTGACCCAGAAAACATTTCCCGTTTTACTTATATATCTTTTTTCAAAGTTTATGATACTTGATTTTGTTGAAATTGTATTTAGAAATAATTCCTTGCTTCTGGTTTTATCATCACCAAAAGTAATATCGTCAATACTCATATTTCGTAATTCATCTTCTGAGTAACCTAACATTTTCTGCAATGCAAAGTTTGCAGACAAATATCTACCGGAAGTTGAGATCCTTGCCATTCCGATAGGTGCAGAGACAAAGATATTCTTATAAAGTTCTTCACTCTCCTTAAATTGATTTCGTGTATTTATCAATTCAGTTATATCATGCGATATTCCTATTACTCCTATCATTTTATTGTCTTCACCATAATAGGGTAATAATTTTGTATCGTTATACCGATCGTTAAATAGAATAATTCCGTTTTGTACTTCTCCACTTAAAGCTCCTAGGAATGCTTCCTTTCCCCTGATTATACTGCCATCTAATAATTCAAACGGGGCGTTATTATATAAATCAACAATGTTTTTGCCTATTAATTCTTCACTTTTAATCCCGGATGTTTCAAGGCCATTACCCTGTGAAAATGTAGCGACGCCTTCTCTATTTACGATAAAAAGAACAACAGGGAAATTGCTAACAATAGTGCGGAAATTTTCTTCTGACTCTCTTAAACGTTTTTCTATATTCTTGTTTTTTTCTATTTCTTCTGCTTCTTTTAAAGCTCTATTTATTGCCGGCAAAAGTTTTATAATTTTATCTTTTAAGACGTAATCGGTAGCACCCATTCTAAGAGCTTCGATTGCACGATCTTCGCCTATATGACCTGAGACATAAATATAGGGTACATTTATAGCTAATTCTTTTGCTATTTTTAAGGCTTCCAATCCATTAAAAGATGGCAGGGCGAAATCAGAGAGTATTAGATCAAACTTTTCATGAGTAAGCGCATATTCAAAATCATGTCTGCTATCCACTCTTTTTATTTTGCAGGAGGTTAATTCGGAATTAATAGTTTGATCGATTAACATTGCATCTTTATCATCATCCTCCAGATGGAGAATTTTAATTATTCTGTTCATAAAAGATCCAAAAATATCTATTTGAATTTATTTTTGTTTAACGCTCATTGGAGGGGGTTCATTTATTACCGCCCAGAATAAGCCGAGTTGTTTTATAGTACGAATAAACTCTTGAAAATCTACGGGCTTAACTACATAAGCGTTAGCACCAAGCTTATAACCTTCCACTAAATCCTTTTCCTGATTGGATGATGTTAAAATAACGCAGGGAATCATTTTAAGATTTTCATCCGACTTTATTTGTTTCAGTACTTCAAGCCCGGTAACCTTAGGCATTTTAATATCCAATAAAATTACTGCGGGGTTTACAGAAATACGGTTTGTAAATTTTCCATTGTAATGTAAATAGTCAAGCGCTTCTTTGCCATCATTAACCACATCAACTTCATTTGCAAGGTTAAATTCTTCCAAAGCAGCCAGGGTTAATTCAATATCATTTTTATCATCCTCAGCAAGTAGAATTCTTTTTAATTCATTCATTTTTGTCCTTTATTCTTTTTAAAGTAAAATAAAATGATGCACCGTTGTCCACTTCACTTTGCGCCCAAATAGTTCCACCATGGCGGGTAATAATTCTTTTAACGTTTGCCAGTCCGATCCCGGTTCCTTCAAATTCGGAGTTACTGTGTAGCCGTTGAAAAACGCCGAACAGCTTATCGGCATATTTCATATCGAAACCTGCGCCGTTATCTTTTATACAAAAAATATATTCGTCTTCTTTAGTCTCAACACTTATTTCAATCGTGGCTATATCTTTTTGATTTGTATATTTAACCGCATTCGAGATTAAATTTATAAAAACCTGCTTTAGCATTGAAGCATCGCCGAGGACACCGGGCATTTTATCGATTTTCCAGGAGATTTTCCGTTCCTTTAATTCATCCCTTAGATCATTAATGGATTCAGTAATAATATTATTTAGATTTACTACTGACTCATTCATTTGAGAATGCGCTACTCTTGAAAATGAAAGCAAGTCATCAATAAGGTTGCCCATCTTGTTTGCAGCGTCATTTATATTAGAAATATATTTTCGATTCATATCATCTAAACTTGAGCCAATATTTTTTTGAAGAAGCTGCAGAAACCCTATTATGTGTCTAAGCGGAGCGCGCAAATCATGGGAAACTGAATACGAAAAAGATTCAAGTTCCTTATTTGATTCATCAAGCTGTGCAGTTCTTATAATTACTAATTCTTCAAGTTTTTCACGGTATAATTTTAACTCAAGTTCTATTTGTTTTTCACTCGTAATGTCTTTTGATAAAATTAAAATCCCTTCCGGGACAGGTTCCATATTGAGCAAGAACCAATTCTTATCACCATTTGGATAAATAAATTCATTCTCCATAGAGAAAGGAGTTTTCTTCTTCATGCAATCCGCCAGCTTGGAAAACATTTCAGTACTTTCAATGCCGGGATAAACTTCCTTCATTGTATGATTAACTAATTCTTCCTTAGTTTTTCTTCCTTGTGCTGCAGCCGCATTATTGACATAGAGATAGCGCCAATTATTTCCAATAATTTGAAATCCTTCCATCATATAGTCTAACGTGGTACTATAACGGTTTTCAGCTTTAACTAATTCTTCGTGAGCTTGTTTTCTTTCGGTAATATCAGTGATAGTAGCAAGAACCGAAAAGCCGCCCTCATTTGTTATAGGATCAAGTCCAATCTCCAAAGGTATTTCATTGCCGTTTTTGTGCAAACCATACAGTTCTTTTCTTTTTCCTATACTCCTATTCTTCGGGTTTAAGAAAAAATTATTTTGATGATGTAAATGAGTCCTTGAGAACCTAGGGGGAATTAAAATGTCAAGGGGTTGTTCGATTAATTCTTCGCGAGAATATCCGAATAAAATTTCCGTTTGCCTATTAACGAGTTTAATTTTGCCCTGCTGATCGATTAGTAGAATTGCATTAGGAGAGGATTCAATAACAAGCTTAAAGTTTTCATCGGTACGATTTTTTTCAGTAACATCATTTACAGTTACAAATCTTCCTTTTATTTTATTAAATAAAATATCGTGGGATATAATTTCGACGTCTATAATTGAGCCGTCTTTTTTCTTATGTCGCCATCCCGTTGACCACTGGTATTGAGCAATTTCCCTTTCCACATTATCCAACAGGAGTCCAATATCTTCTTCCTGTCTTATATCTTTAAGCGTGAGATCAAAGAATTCCTCTTTTGAATATCCGTATTTTTTAACAGCAGCATCATTTACAGATAAGAATTTTAATGTTTTTAGGTCGTAGATCCACATAGGGAAAGGATTTGACTCGAAGAGAATATTATATTGTCCCTCTTCGTTTATTGGAGAAAAATTTTGGAGATGCATAATTATTTCCGGGAGGTAATACCTATATAAAGTATATAGAACATACTAAACTAAATTTTTAGTTTAAATATTGGATGATAATGATTTTGGATATCATCTTAAGCAATCATCTTTTAACTGCCTTTAACTAAACAAAACTTATCTAAAATAGGAAATAAGCTTTGTGCTTTAAAGCAAATATTCAAATCAGCTGTCAATAATGATAATCAAAAACGACGACAGCCGCCAATGTGATTTGCTTTCTTGAATAGGCAAGATTCGGGGGTTTTATTTTATTTTACAATATTTTTCTATAATAATGTCATCTCTTTTTATGAGCATCTATTCCTACAGATATCAGTTGATTACTAAAATCAAGTTTCTTACTTTTCCCTTTCATTTTGGCATCCTTTACTGTTTTTATTTTAATTAGATGATTTATTAATAAATCAATTTTATCTAATTTACAGAAAGGGTGCCTTTTCTATTTACCTTTTAAACATAATATCTATAATTCTTTCATTTAAACAATCGAAAGCATTCTTTCAATCGGAAGTTTTGCACGCAGGGCAATTTCATGCGGGACTTTCACTTCAAATTGTTCATAGCGGAGTGAATCATAAAGTTTCTCAAGCGTAATCATTTTCATATACTCGCATATAGATTTTTCACTCATCGGAAAAAAATCTACTTCGGGTTTAACTTTTTTAAGTCTATGTATAATACCTACTTCAGTTGCAATTACAAATTCATCTATATCAGAGTTCTTAACATGATTTATCATCCCTTCTGTTGAAAATATTTTTACATTCTTGTAGCCTGAATGCATCTGAGATTTCAACATGCAGGATGTGGAGCATCCGCATTCAGGGTGAATGAGAAAATCAGCATTGGGATGTTGGGATTGCGCATCGGCAAAATTTATATCGCCAATCTTTTCATGCACATGGCAGGCACCGTTCCAAATTTCTACTTCTCTTCCGGTCACTGCTCTAACATATTGCCCTAAAAAACGGTCAGGCAAGAATAATATTTTTTTATTTTTTGGGATCGATTCAACGACTTTAACCGCATTTGATGATGTGCAGCAGTAATCGCTTTCTGCTTTTACTTCGGCAGTGGTATTAACATAAGATACAACAACAGCACCGGGATGCTCTTTTTTCCATTCTCGTAATTGCTGTGCATCTATAGTCGCGGCTAATGAACAGCCGGCTTCCAAATCGGGTATTAAGACTTTTTTGCCGGGTGATATTATTGAAGCAGTTTCTGCCATAAAATGAACGCCGCAAAAGACAATTAAGCTTGCATCTGTTTTTGCAGCCTGCTGAGAAAGACCAAGCGAGTCGCCCACAAAATCGGCAACATCTTGCACGTCACCAATTTGATAGTTGTGCGCAAGTATTACTGCATTCTTTGCTTTTTTTAGTTTTAATATTTCACTTACAAGTTCATTCATATATTTACTAATTCATTTAATAAAAAGTGATAGTTTACGTTCAAGAAAAAAGTAAAGATTTAAGAGTCAATACAAAATTGATTTTTGATCATTTCTGAATAGTGTTCGTTGAAATTTTAATTTTCTATTTTCATACTAATGTCAAGAGCTTTAACAGAATGAGTTAACGCTCCTACGGAAATAAAATCTACTCCCGCTGCGGCTGTTTCACGTATTTTATCAATATTCATATTACCGGAGGCTTCAACCTTTGCTTTTCCATTAATTATTTTTACGGCTTCCTTCATTAAGGAAGGCGGCATATTATCGAGCATAATCATATCAACTTTACATTTTAAAGCTTCGCGAACTTCATTTAGATTTGTAGTTTCAACTTCAATCTTTAATTTTTCTTTCTTTTTAAGCTTATCATTCTTTGATCTGACTTTCCGAACAGCCTCTGAAATACTTCCGGCAGCTTTTATATGGTTGTCTTTAATAAGCGCCATATCATAAAGACCAATTCTATGATTTGTTCCACCGCCGGTTTTAACGGCATACTTATCAATCATACGCAAACCGGGTACTGTTTTTCTTGTATCAAGAATTTTTGTACCGGTATTATTTAGCGCTTCCACATATTTTGACGTAACAGAAGCGATGCCTGAGATTCTTTGAAGAAAATTTAGAGCCGTTCGCTCGCCGGTTAATAGTGCTCTAAGCGAACCATTCACTTCGGCAATTTTAGTTCCGGCGGAAACTTTGTCACCTTCTTTTACGAAGCTTTTCCATATGATTTTCTTGTCGAGCTTTCTAAGCACATGTTTAGCAATATTAAGTCCTGCAATTATCCCATCTTCCTTTGCCAGAAAATAGGCTTTTGCATTTCGATTTTTCGGCACAATCCGGTTTGTAGTTATATCCCCGCTGCCGATATCTTCCTTAAAGGCAGCATCGATAATTCTTTCAAGTTCTTTTTTATTTATTGATTTCATAATTTTTCCTAAACTAAATTGGAATGAGATCATGATCTAAATGACAGGCAAAAATTTTTCTTTTCTATTCTTTTGCTGAATAATTGTGCATTCAAATTTTTGGTCTTCACCTGGATAATCTTCACGAAGATGGCAGCCGCGGCTTTCTTCTCTAATTAAAGCCGCTTGCGCAATTAGTTGGGCTACTTCAATTAGACTAATAATTCGTCCATTAAAATATTCATTTTCATCATTTAAATAATTGCCGGAAATATTGTGCAACTCGCTCAAAGCCGTTATTAGCGAATCTCCTGAACGCACTATTCCTACATTATTCCACAATAGCACGGTAATTGTATTTTTAATTTGGCCGAATATTTTCTTATGCTCCTCCGCAATTTCTAAGTTGCCTGTTTCTATTTGTTGATATTTTGTTTCTTCAGGTTTAATATTTAACGAATATTCAACTGCGCGTTTACCGAAGACAATACATTCGAGCAAGGAATTACTTGCAAGCCGGTTTGCTCCATGGACACCATTGGATGCTGCCTCGCCAACTGAAAATAAATGACGGATATTTGTTTCTCCAAACACACCGGTTTTAATTCCGCCGACCATAAAATGCGCTGCCGGCGCAATGGGTACAAGATCCTTAGTAATATCTATTTCAAATTCTAAAGCAGCCCGGTATATATTCGGGAAGCGTTGCTTTATTTTATCGGAGTTAAGATGAGAGAGGTCTAAGAATACATTAGTTTTGCCGGACTTTTGAAGTTCATAAAATATTGCTTTGGATACAATATCGCGAGGGGCAAGTTCCGAAATATTATAATCGCTTAAAAATCTTTTCTTATCATGGTTAACAAGGAAAGCGCCTTCGCCCCTAACTGCTTCGCTTATTAAAAATGTTTCACCGTTATTGGCATAGAAAGATGTTGGGTGAAACTGAACGAACTCCATACTCTCAATTTCAGCGCCGGCATCATAAGCCAAAGAAATTCCCTCGCCTAAAGTAGTAAGAGGATTTGTAGACCTTTGATAAATTGCCGAAGCACCGCCGGAATTAATAAAAGTTGAGTTCCCCATTATTGCAAAATTATTTCTATTCAAAATACCAAATGCGTAAACTCCATAGCATATATTGTCTTTTACAATCAGCTTATGAATTAAAGTATTTTCAAATATTGTTATTTGTTTATTTGAAGTAACCAATGATAAAACAAATTTTACAATCTCTCTACCGGTAGCATCACCCCCAGCATGTAGAATACGTTTTCTGCCATGGCCGCCTTCCAATCCTGAAACAATTTTTCCATTTTCACGGTCGAACGGCATTCCCATTTGGATTAATTCTTCAACCCCTTTCTTTCCTTCTTCAACAAGGATTTTAACCGCCTCTGATTTACAAAGCCCGCGGCCTGCTTTAATCGTATCTTCAAAATGAAATTGCGGCGAGTCATTCTTGTCAATTGCGGCTGCTATTCCTCCCTGCGCCCAGAAAGAATTACTCACTTCTAATGTAGTTTTAGTAATAAGTGCAACTTTACCGAACTTAGAAGCATGAAGAGCCGAATATAATCCTGCTAAGCCGCTGCCAATAATAACAAAATCAAATTGAAAGGTATCCATAATGAATAATTTAATTTTTATGAGCGTTAAAGATAAAAATTTTGAATCATTATTAAAGGAGCAAACATCACACTACTTAAGTATAGCAAGGACAATTCCGGCCTAAATAATTTTCTTACAACTCGAGTTAACACTAATTGCTATAAACTAAAATTTTCTTGAACTCCTGCTGTAACCCACCTTCCCGGCAAAGGGACACCGCTTATTTCAGAATAGGAACTATTAAAAAGATTTGTTGCTTTTAGAAAAACTTCAAATTGACCAAATTCTTTTGATACCTGAGTATCAACCAAAAAATAATCTTCAAACCGCCACTGGCGGATTACGCGGTTATCATAACGCACTTCCCAATCCTGACGAATACCATACCACCATTTATTATCAACGCTGATGATCAACTGATGCCTTAAATAATCAAGTAAGTACTGCGAGTGAAACTGCATTGTGTTTTTAGCGGAAGTTAAATATGAATAACTTATATTAATTCGATTTACGGGGAAATCATGAATTAACTTATCGGTCTGCATCATAAAGTTAAATTCAATTCCATTTGTATTTAACGTAGCTATGTTTGTTGCCGTCCAGGGTTGATTACTGTTTTCCCTAACCCAATCTATTAAATTTTTTCCTTCCTTCCTGAATAAACTAATTTTTGCATTATATAACGGTTGATTAAAATTCATACCAACCTCATAGTCGGTTGTTTCTTCATAAACAAGATTTGGATTACCCATGCTTGCCGGAGAAGTATAATAAAGTTCAGTGTAGGACGGAATCCGGAATGCTTCTCCAATTGTCCCGAAGGCCCGAAAGTTTTTCGTAACATTATAACCTAAATCAAGACCGGGCCAAAACTTCCAACCAATTGTTGGATAATCATAAGCGAAACCATTGGCAATTACCGTTAGATCTTCAATAGATGAAAATATCTGTTCGGCAAAAAAGCCTTTTCTTTCGCGCGAATGATCGCCCAGATTATTACTTTCTATATTGTCGGAATTATAATCACCGCCGAAGGATGTAGTACCTATTCCAGAAATGATAGAAGCTTGAAGTTCCGCACCATAAATATTTGTTTGATGAATGTTATGATAAAAAGGGGGATTTGTATAATCCAGTAGATAGCTATCATCATTGCGCCGCCAATAAATCTTAGGCGATAAAATAAAATTTGAGGTTCCAATATCTCCGGTAAGACTTAAAAGTTTTGTTGTTGTGTGTTCCCATTGATTTGGAAAAAGAACTGAATAAAAACTATTTGCGCCATATTTTTTATCATCATAGCCAAAGAATAAGTTCATCATTCCTGCTTTTGTATTCAGAGAAGCGCCGTAAGAAAAATTGGTTATATCAAAATCGGTATTGTGAATGTAGCCGTCTGACTTTTTCTTTGAAACCGCAAAATGATTATTTATAATTCCAATCGGATATGCCATATAAATAGAGCCTTTGTAATAACCATTTTCACCCCCTTCAGCCCCAAGAGATAGAGATTTATCATTTCCTTTTTTAGTAATTATATTTATTACTCCGCTAAATGCATTTGCACCGTATATGCTTGAGCCGGGACCTTCAAGAACTTCTATTCTCTGTACATCTTGCAAGGGCACGGGTAAATTTAGATTATGATGACCTGTCTGCGGGTCATTGACACTTACTCCGTCTATCATTATTAAAGTTTCTTCTGAATTGCCTCCTCTTATAGTAACGTCTGACTGTACGCCGTCGATACCCCTTTGCTCTAGGCCGACACCTAAAACATATTGAAGCAGTTCCTGCACGCTGTTTACAGGAAGTTTTTTAATTTCCTCCTTATCTATAACAACTACATCTCTTGTTAAATCAGAAAATGTAAGGGGAACTCTGCTTGCCGTAACAATAACATCATTCAAATTATATTGTTGCAGATTTTGGGACATTAAAAGAGGGCTGGACAATAATGCTGCCAAAATAACTTTTGATATAACTATTCTATACATATTTCCAATATTACAGATGAGCTTACTATGCAAAGGGTATGATAATTTCATAAATTTTTTAGTAGAATAAATTGTTAAATAAATTAATAGCAGTAAATTTACGGAATATTGGTAGAAGACAATTATTCAACCACTATTATACTAGGCAGTCCTAAACTCATCCATCTCTTTTGAGCTAAATTCATTTTCTTTACTGAATGAATTACCAATATGTTTTCCGGAGAATTTAAAATTTTGTAAAGTAATATTGTCCCCGATAATCCCCTTTATGCTGTCTAAGTCTTCAATAGTATGAATCCCTTTTATAGCTGTAATCCTAAATTGCTTTACTATGCCTGAGTTTTTAATATAAAAAATAGATTTTTTAATTTTCTCAATATCAACATTAACATTGCAAATCGCACTATATTTATTTAACGGGGCTTTTAAGTCCATAGCAATAAAATCAATTAGTTTGTTATCAATTATTTTTTTCAGCATTCCGGGGTTGCTTCCGTTTGTATCTAATTTAACCGATAATCCCAGCGCTTTTATTTTCTTAATCAAGCGAACCAAGTCAAACTGAATTGTCGGTTCGCCTCCCGTAATTACTACTCCTTCTATTTTGCCGATTCTGGTTTGTAGAAAATCAAATACTTTGGCCTCTAAAACAAAATCACCAAAAGACTGGGGCAAAACCAAAGATGGATTATGGCAGTAACCACAGCGGAAGTTACACCCCTGGGTAAAAATAACCGAACTTATCATGCCGGGATAATCTATCAAGGATAATTTTTGGATGGCAGCTATTTTCATACGGAATATAATTTTCTCATTTCAAATTCGGATTGTTTGCCTTTGTTCCAATGTTGGACAGGGCGTAAATATCCAACCACCCGAGAATAAACTTCGCACTCTGAACCGCAAGCAAGGCATTCAAACTTTTCTCCGTCAATATATCCGCAGTTTGGACAAACACTGAATGTAGGAGTAATAGTGAAATAAGGTAATTTATAATTTATAGAGATAGTCTTGATTAATTTTTTAAGCGCCATATGATCTGTAATCCTTTCTCCTATGTAAATATGCTGAACTGTTCCGCCTGTATATTTTGATTGAAGATCATCCTGAAGATCCAATAGTTCGAACAAATCATCTGTATAATTAACGGATAGCTGTGTTGAATTGGTATAAAAGGGAGAATCCTTTTCGTTAAATGAAGATTCATTCGCACAAATTATCCGGGAATATTTCCTTTTATCTATCAATGCAAGTCTGTATGAAGTACCTTCTGCAGGGGTAGCTTCAAGGTTATACATATTTCCGGTAATTTCTTGATATTGCAGTAATTTATTTCTCATAAAATCCATTACTCTTAGAGCAAAGTCCTGCCCATTTTTAGAGGCAATACTGTCACCTAAAAGGTTTATACATGCTTCATTCATTCCAACAAGACCAATTGTAGAGAAATGGTTTTTCCAATATTCGTTAAATCGTTCTTTTACACTTCTAAGATAGAATTTCATATATGGATAGAGATTTATATCCATATATTTTTCGATAACTTTACGCTTAATTTCTAAACTCTCTCTTGCCAGGTCCATCAGTTTACCGAGTCTATCGAAAAATTCAAATTCATCATTCGATAAATAACCAAGACGCGGTAAATTAATCGTTACAACGCCAATCGAACCAGTCAGAGGTGACGCTCCGAATAGCCCCCCTCCTTTTCTGATAAGTTCTCTGTTATCAATTCTTAAACGGCAGCACATACTCCGCGCATCTTCAGGTTTCATATCAGAATTTATAAAATTAGCAAAGTAAGGAATGCCATATTTTGCAGTTATTTCCCACAAGATTCCCAAATTAGGATTATCCCAATCAAAATCTTCAGATAAATTGTACGTTGGAATTGGAAATGTAAAAACTCGACCTTTGGCATCTCCCTCTTTCATTACTTCCAAAAACGCCCTATTAAAAAAGTCCATTTCTTTTTGGAAACCTGCATAAGTTTCACTCATCATTTCTCCGCCAATGATAACCGCCATGTTTGCATAATATGAAGGAACGGTTAAATCTAACGTAATGTTTGTAAATGGAGTTTGAAAACCGACACGAGTAGGGACATTTACATTAAACAGGAATTCTTGTACGGCTTGTTTTATTTCATTATAAGTAAGATTATCATATCTAATGAAAGGCGCTAACAGCGTATCGAAATTTGAAAATGCCTGGGCACCGGCTGATTCACCTTGCAGGGTATAGAAGAAATTTACGATTTGTCCTAATGCTGTTCTGAAATGTTTTGCTGGTTTAGATTCAACTTTCCCGGAAGCACCTTTAAATCCGTTAACGAGTAAGTCATATAAATCCCATCCTACGCAATAGACGCTTAAAAGACCTAAATCGTGCAAATGAAAATCTCCCGAAAGATGAGCTTCCCGGATTTCAACAGGATATATTTTGTTCAACCAATATATTTTACTTAACTCAGAGGAGATATAATTATTTAGACCTTGCAATGAATAACTCATATTACTGTTTTCATTGACCTGCCAATCGGCTTTATTCAAATAACTATCAATAAGCTCTACATGTGATTTGAGGGAAATTTCTCTCAATTTTGAATGCTGGTCTCTATATAAAATATACGCTTTAGCCGTCTTTTTAAAAGGGGAGTCTATAATAATTTGTTCAACACAATCCTGTACGTTTTCAACAGTAGGTGTTTTATCAATATATAATTGCTGAACCAGACTAATAGTTTTAATGCAAAGTGTCCTTGCTATATCTTCTCCAAACTCTCCGGTTGAGCCGGCTGCTTTTTTTATTGCAGTAAATATTTTATGAGTGTCGAACTCTACTGTATTCCCATTTCTTTTTTTAACGAACTGAATTGTAGTATATGTTTCCATTAAGTGGATTCCTTTCTTTTAATTTTTTGTCGCGAATATTCTTTCTTTAATTCTATTAGGCAATTTTTGCAAAGGCAGTCCTGGTATTGATTATAAATAAATTCCTTTTCTTCTTCAGATAACTGCACTTCAAAACATTGGCATTGTGTAATGTTTCCAACTTTACATTCAAATACTGTTGAACATATTGAGCAATATTTTATTTCGTGAGAAGCCATTTTATAATGTAATCAGGCAACATAAGACTTTAAGGAACAGCCACTAATCATTTTTTTGAAGAAGATTGTGTGTTAGCATATTTTTAACATCCTAAATAGTTAATCAAATTGTTAAAGAGTAATTGCTGAGATTCACAATGCTTTGCGGGAAGTGAAATTAAGAAAGGAAACTATGCACCATTAAGGTATGAGAAAAAGTATTTCTTGAAAAGTGTGCATGAACCTGACTAAGCTTCATAACGCGAAAGCATTGCCATGTCGGTAAGGGCAGGTTTCCTGACTTGTAACATTTTTACCGTCCTTCCCATCTTGATTATTCAAAACAGTGGATTTTTTTGGTAAAAACTTTTTAGTTACTTACAGTTGCGCGACAGTTCGTGAATTTCACACGATTCCCTCTCACTTTGCTATAAAGCAAAACCATTACCGGTTAGTAAAAGAATAAAATAAAGAACTTGTTAAAAGAAATATATGATAACGCATTTTTAATAGCAAATTGGTATTTAATAGCATGGCAATTAGTTTATCAAATTAAGAAATACTGCTCTATAATCAACCGGTTATCATTCCTGTAGTTGGGTTATACTTCCCTTCAGTACAAAATTATTTTATAAAGTGACCAATACGTAATAATCGTTTATTTTAATTATAAAATTGATTCCGATAAAGTATTTATATTTTAATTTCAAGAAAATAGACTATATCTTTCTAAGTAAAAATTATCTGAGTTCCGGCAGACTTTTCGTAAAATAAATGGAAGCGAATTGAATGCGGATAATCACATTTTAATCTATTAACCTTAGGTTTATCAAAAGGAGCAGATCCTGTCCCAACTTTTTACATCTCATTGATATATTGATTAGCAAATTAAGCTAATCATTTTAATCTAACATCAAATAAACGGCGAACAAAGACATTACTGTTTATTAGTATAACTTTTAACAATAAAATTTAGAGGCAGAACCATGAGTCAAGGTAAATTGGTAAGAATATTTCACAGCTTATTCATTGTATTAATAATTACTCTCGGGTTGAATCAATTTTTATTTGCCGGACAACAGCAGGTTGTTAAAGCCGATTCATCACTACACATCGACATTCCAATAGTACTTAAGAAAGCAAATGTTGTGTTTAATATGGATCACTTAGCTTTTGCCGGATATAAAAGTAAACGGCGGCGCCGTTGCCCGACTAATTGAATTGATACAGGAAGGTTACGTTCAAATTCAACCCTAAGTTTCCATTAGAATATACGGCTAAAATAGGATTGTTTATGATCGTCGTTGCAGTCCAGGCATTTGTTTACACATTGAAAGAAGTTTTAGCAGCAAGAAAATTGAATGACGTTTAATTAGTCTTAAAAAAATATTTAAATGAAAATAATATAAAGGATATACAAAATGGGAAAATATAAAGTAGTATTTCATATTGATGAAAACACAAAATCAAAAGCAAATGTGGTATTTGGAAACATATTAAACTTAATTTCCGATTTGGGTGATGAAAATGTGGAAGTAGAATTAGTAGCAAATTCCGAAGGTGTATTAATTTTCCAAAAAGGATTAGAATGGCACTCCGAAAAAATAACAAAGCTGAAGCAAAAGAATGTTAAAATCATTGCTTGTGAAAATTCACTTCGTCAAATTGGAATAACTAAAGATTCACTTTTTGATAACGTTGATATTGTTCCTGCAGGTGTTAGCGAGATTGTTAAAAAACAAGCCGAGGGCTGGGCCTATATTCGGCCATAGAAATTTTACGGGAACAGCTGAACTACATTACAATGAGAAATACCTGGAAAACTTTCCATTACTATTTTTGTACGAAAGATTATGACAGGCTGTAACGGATCTTTTATAACACTATTTCATGCTGGCGTTGCTTTTACCGCCAATCGGAATATTGGCTGTTTTGTATCTCTTTTCGTAATTGAATTAAAACAGGAGATAATTAAAAAAGCTTTTGCAGATTTTCTTTTATTGTATTCGATAAAATTATTCTTCGAAAAATAAAAAGGTAACCTAAAAACAATTTTCAAATATAAGCTGACTAACATGGAATTTTTCTCTGGAAATGAAAAACAAAATGAATAATAAAATTAAAAATAAAAAATCGTGGAAAAGGCAATTGATAGAATGGGGTGTAATAATCATTACCGTAGCTTTTTTATATTATACAGGGTTTTATACTGAAGTATTAGGGCGGATTCAGCAAGTTGTTTTGGCAACCGGACTGCTGCAAACTGAAATTAAAATACCTGCTAATGAACAGCAAGCAGCAAGTTATGATTTAAAACTTACCGGTTTTGATGGAAAACAAACTAGTCTTTCCGATTTCAAAGGTAAAACAATTTTCTTAAACTTCTGGGCTTCATGGTGCCCACCGTGCAGAGCTGAAATGCCGACAATCCAAAGTATATATAATAAAATGAAAAATAAGCCTGATCTGGTTTTCGTTTTAGTTAGCCTTGATGAAGATACTACAAAAGCAAAAATATTTATTAAAAAAGAAGGATTTAATTTTCCCGTATATTTTATAAACGGTTATCTTCCACAAATATATGATACCGGGACAATACCATCGACTTTTATAATTTCAAAAGAAGGCACTATTGCAGCAAAGAGAGTGGGTATGTATGATTATAATACCAAATATTTTATACGATTTCTTAACGCAATATGAAACATACGTTGATATGGGAATTAAGATATCAGCAGTTGTTTAACTATGTTATTTATGGCACTTCTAAAAACTAGCTTTTATAAAAATTTAACGCAAAGAATACGCAACGTTCGCAGAGAATATTGAAGTTTTTAGAAGTGCCCTAGAATGGCAAATGATGCCGTTATGGTTGTTACTCCGCAAGAATGGCAAAATATTATTTCTGATGCTCCCTATATAAAAAATACGCTGCGAATAAATGACTCTTGGGTTAGATCTAAATTTGTAGATACCTCAGCAAACAAAGAATCTATCGAGACTATAGCGAAAGTTGTGGGTAAAGAAAATATTGTCGTTTCTGCAGGAGCCTTTACTGCTTTTAAAATTAAGTTAACGACTTATCATCATAATCCGGATTACACTATAGATAATGGATATGAATATTTTGTTCATAATGTCGGGTTGGTTTTAAAAGAATTAGATATGGTAGTATATCAGTGGAATTCCAGTACAAACAGCACGATCAATTACAGAATAATAATACGCACTGAACTTGTCTCTTATCATTTTGTCCAATAATTAACTTGCAAAACCACTTAATCTACGGCTAAAGCCGGGTAAGCTTTCGCGTTTGGACTTTGTAATAATAAGGGTTTATGATATTCTCGGAAATGAGGTAGCAAGTTTGGCTAATGAAGAAAAACCGGCGAGAAATTATAGTACACAGTTGGCAATAGACAGTAATCCCATTGACAAGCGGGGTAAATTTTTACAGAATGCAGGCGGGAAGTTTTGTGGAGACGAAAAAGAATAATGGGGAAAAGCCGCTCAATTCTATTAATTCACTACTTTAATTTTTCAAGAGTTGCAAAACATCTGTGAGTAATATAAAAGACAGCGCTATGCGGGGGATTTCTTCTCCCTATTGGTCGTAGCAATGACAACAGGATCAGTCATTTGGGCTTTGAAGTAATAACAGCGCACTTTACTTATCTAACTGAATAACGCCGGACATAATCCTAATACTGCCATTAGTCAAATAAAACGGGAATATTATTTTACAATAATTATCTTTGGCCATAAAATAATTATTCCAAAGCTTGTAACAATTATTCCATTCATTTCGTCTATTAAGTAAAAAGATGTTAAAGTCTTTACGATACAAAATACTAATTAAGCAGCATAAAAATAGAATCTACAGTTATTCTTTTTTGATGTTGAGAAACCGGATGGATGCTGATGATATTACTCAAGAAGTTCTAATCCGTATCTGGAAGAATATCGATAGCTTCGACATCAACAGGGCTAAATCGTGGATAATGAGAACTACTCACAATTTATGCTTAGATTATTTGCGGAAACGTCAGTCCTCGACAAAAAAGTTTATTGAAATAGATGAAGAATTTGAAAATAATTTTAAGGAGGAAGATGTGCTAAGTGACCCGGAAATTACCCTCCGGCGGGAAACCGTGAAATTAAAAATTAAGGAAGCAGTTGAGAATCTGCCGGAACAGTTAAAGAGTGTTTTTGTCCTTTACGAATTTGAAGGAATGAGATATAAAGATATAAGCGAAATATTAAATATCCCTATAAACAGCGTTAAAGTTTACTTGTTGCGTGCAAGGAAAAAATTACAGTTTGAATTGAAGGAATTTGTTCATGAAGAAGCAATTTGAAATCGACGATAATTATATTGATAAAATTATTTCCGTTGCTTACGGAGATGGAAGTCTGTTTGATAAAATTGAAGTTCATATAAAAGCTTATTTAAATCCTCAGGTAAAGAATATTTTAAATGACTATAAGGCAACAGCAAAAGAGGTTAGAAATGTTTCAAAGGAATATAGATCAACTGAGTCTTTGAAGGATGTCCGGAGTGAAATTGATATCCGGGATAATGCGTTTATCTCTTTAGTATCTAGTTTATACAAAGTCCTTGTAATGAAACCGGTGTATTCATCTGCTGCGTTAATAATCATTCTAAGTGTTTCAACTTTCCTTTTATTAAGACAGCCGAAACAGGAACCGACTTATTCAAAAGAGCAGGTTACCCTGGCGGAAACACAGGTTAAAGAATCATTTGCACTGGTAGGAAAAATATTAGCAAAAGCACAAAATAAAATAACTAATGAAGTAATAAGTAATGACGTGGCGCGACCTATTCAAAAGAGTACAGCGGTTATTAATAATTTATTTAACGGAGGATAAAATGAAAAACATAATTAAAATATTCTTTGCGATTTTTATTTTTGCAGCGTCTGTTTCACTTGCGCAAAATGACAAAGATTATTCAAAAGATCCCGGCTACTTTGATTTTGGAAACCTCTCGCACTTTATTCAAGGCGATAATGTTACCGAAGTTAATATTGACAGTCATTTACTAAACATGATGAACGGATCAACAGGTGACACTAACGATGACCTATCACAACTTGTTCATGGCTTAAAGTTGGTTAAAGTCTATTCATTTGATGTAAAGTTGAAGGAGAAAAAAGAATTGCTAGGCAAAATGGATGAAATGGATGAAAGTCTGACATCAAAAAATTGGGATAGAATTGTAAAAGTGAAAGAACCCGGCGAATACACTTTCGTATATATTAAGTCAGCCGGAAATAATAAGGAAATTTCCGGACTCGTTGTGTCTACTTTTGAAAAAGACGGCAAAGCTACTTTTGTAAATATTGTTGGGAATATAAATATGAATGCTATAGGTAAATTAAGCCAAAAGTTTAATATTCCTTCCCTCGATGGAATAGATAACAAGAAGGATAAATAAGATGTACCGGAAGACGGCTTTAATCTTACCCCTAATTTTATTCAGCTTTATTGCTACCGGTTGTTACCAAGTAAACGGGAGTTTTTCAGAAATAAAGAATGAAATTTTATCTTCCATCGGGAGTCACTATAATAGGGACATTGAATTTTCACTTGGTTCAGTTTCAATGTCAATCGTTAGGACTTTTGTAAACCATGATGATGAAGATATGCTAAAAAATATTTCGGGCATTCAGATCGGTATTTATAAAGGAATAACCATTGAACAAAGCAATTATAATTTGTTTCAAAGAATTAATGAAAAGTTAGTGCGTAACGGATGGAAATATTTCGTAAGAGAAACAAACCGCAATGAAATGACCTTAATATATTTTCAGCAAAATAGCGACAAACAAATTTCTTCAATGTTTATAGTATCATTAAACAAAGAAGAACTTTCACTTATTGAATTAAATGGCAAATTAGATAAAGTCATACTTGCTGCGATTAAGGAAAAGGGGACACTAATCAAACAATCAGATATATAATAGTGATTAATATAATCGCCTTTCAAAATTTTGGAAATTTTTAATCTTGCCTATCGGCAGAAAGGTTATGCATTTTGAATTGTTTGAGGAAGAAAAATCACTGATTAGCTTTGGCGGGATTTTTAGTGGATGCGGAGCGAAGGGGAATTTTTGTGAGGTTGAAATTTGTAACTGAGCGGGATTAGGGTTGGGAATATAATATGAGAAACCCCCAATGACAAAAAAAGCGTTACAGATACCAATGACCGAAAAATTATTATGTGGTAAAATGAAAATTGAAACGGCACAAAGAATTACACACACCAAAGAATTAGCGTAAGTTAATAATTGATTCTAAGCAATTAGTTTCTTAATTTATTATGGTTTTAGCTTTTAATAATTAGTAGCGAAGTTTTTAAGCCAAAATTTGTAAATGACTGAAACAGATGATGCCCTATTCGAGTTGCTAAACTTTTTAACTTCGATAATAACCACATAATTTAATTCTGAGGTGTTATGAAATTTAGATTACTTTTAACGGTTATTTTGAGAGTTTTATTTTTATTTATTGGTGAAACTAAAGCACAATGGGTGCAAACTAATGGTCCGTCTGGAACGACGGTTACTTCTTTTGCTGTCAGTAATAACAATCTTTTTGCCGGCACTTACGACGGAGGAGTCTTTCTTTCGACAGATAACGGCACGAGTTGGAGCGCTGTCAATTCGGGTTTGACGAACACTTATGTTGAGACTCTTGCCATCAGCGGCAATAAGCTTTTTGCCGGCACGCATGACGGAGTATATCTTTCGACAAACAACGGTACGAATTGGACGGTTGTTAATAACGGCTTGCCGTCTTATACATCTGTTTACGCATTTGCCGTCACCAACACCGGGACAGGCGGAACAGATCTATTTGCAGGCACTTATGTCGCAGGAGAATTTCTTTCAACAAACAACGGCACGAGTTGGAATGCTGTCAATTCGGGCCTGACGAATGATTATGTGCAGACTCTTGCTGTTAGTCCCACCGGAACAAGCGGATATAATCTCTTTGCCGGCACCAAAGGTGGTATCTTCCTTTCTACAAACAACGGCACAAGTTGGAATGCTGTCAATTCAGGCTTGACGAACAAAGATGTTTTTGCACTTGCTGTCAGTGGCAGTAATCTCTTTGCCGGTACTTATAACGGCGGAGTCTTTCTTTCAACAGACAACGGCACGAGTTGGAATGCTGTTAATTCAGGGTTGACGAATGCTTATATAAATGGTTTTGCTGTCAGTGGCAATAATCTTTTTACCGGCACTAGTGGCGGAGTCTTTCTTTCGACAAATAACGGCACGAGCTGGACGGAAGTCAATTCGGGTTTGGCGAACAATTATGTTAATGCTTTTGTTATAAGTGGCACTACACTATTTGCTGGCACTAATGGTAACGGAGTATGGCGACGTACTCTATCAGAAATGGTTACCTTGATAAAAGATAAACGGGATGATTTACCGGCCGATTTTTCACTTGCACAGAATTATCCTAATCCATTTAACCCGACAACTACGATAAACTACTTAGTTCCTAAGACAAGTTTGGTAACAATAATGGTTTATGATATTCTGGGTAATGAAGTAGCGAATTTGGTTAATGAAGAAAAACCAGTTGGAAATTATAAAATAGAATTTAAAGCAAGCAAATTATCAAGCGGTATTTATTTTTACAGAATGCAAGCGGGAAGTTTTGTAGAGACGAAAAAACTAATTTTGATGAAATAAAATTTTGGTTTTAATTACATCAACTTCAAGGCTGTCGATTGACAAAAAACGTTACAGATACCAATGCCCGGGAATATATTGTTTTATTAAAATGAGAATTAAAAATGGCGTATAAATAATTTTACTTGTTTTTAATTCATTCATTCGTTAACTTAATTTAACTAATATTTTTATTATTTAGCTGTGGGGTTTTAAGGCTTAGATTTATAAAATATTGAAGTAGAAGAGGACCCAGCCTGCTGGCAGGCTTGTCTATCTGGGGGTACCTATCTATATGACTCAATCCTGAACTTTTTTAACCACATAAATAATTAAATAACAGTATAGTACATGTAATGCTCTTGCTTAAAAACTGATTGTAATTAAGAAAATAAGTAGCGTTGGCGAGTGGCATATACCTATATGCAATTCGGGTAAAAGGGTTTATCGTCGCTGCAAAAATAATCTTTTTGAAATCAGTAAATTTATTACCTATAATGTTTATTATAGGAAACAGTACTTTATTGTAGAGACAATAAAGAATTCATAATAAATATAGGTGGGGTTATGTTACTGTTTTATTTTCTTTTCCTATTATTAGCCCTTAGTGTTAGTATTGAATACTACGTAAGGGAAGAAAAAATACCTGCAAATCAGGTAAATGACAGGGCTTTGAAACTTTTCTTCTTGATATTTATTCCATCTGTTGTATTTTCGTTTTTGCTGGATTTATTTGGAGTCTTTATAGGTACGCTTTCTGCATTCCTTGAGATTTTTTTTGCGATTCTTTTATTTTTCGCTATCAGGAAGAAATCTCTTGAGTGGCTCAAGTTACCAAAGAAGGGGGATTTGGTAAATGCCTTATGGAATGGCTCGAAGGTAAAGGGGACATTTACAGGGAAAAAAAATGGGTATCTTATTGTTCAAGACTCTGACGGGCAGGAATACTTTTGCAAAAAAAGATCAGTGTGGAAATCATCCCACAATTAATTTTTTGGTCATCTTACCTGACGGAGTAGACAATTTGTATAATGCATATTCCCTTTTAAGAAAGGAGTTATTCATGAATATTTTTAAGGCATTTATACCACCAGTTATGATTACAATATTTCTTGCCTCTCCGTCATTTGCACAATGGTCATTCGATACCGCCATAACTACAGGAGTTAATTCATCAGGAATTGCCATTACTTCAGATGGAAGTAAATTGGTTGTTACAAATAACACTAACCCCGGATCAGTTAAGATTATTTCTACTTCAAACTATTCTATTTCCAACATTGACATTAGTTCTATAGAAAACTATCCTAACGCAATAACCATCGCACCGAATGACTCAACAGCCATCGTGAACACATTACACAATACAATTTTCATTGATTTATTTAATCATTCAATTAAAGGCGTTTTTACAGCACCTTGTGCCGGTACTACTCTTTATGGAATTGCCGTAACGCCTAACGGTCAAAACGCTGTTTATCCGGATTTAAGCTCAGGTTGTACTCAACAGGGAGTGAGATTAATTGATGCGACAGGTAAAAGTTCCGTGACGTCTTTTATTCCTGTAAATACGTCAGGTGAACTTGAGGGAATTGCAATCACGCCAGACGGAGGTTCGGCAATTGTAACAACATTTAGTTCTGATTCTCCTAAAAAAGTAAACCTACTCACTTCAGAAATTCAAAATATTGCCGGTATATCGTCCGGTTCTTACGGTGTCGCAATCTTGCATAATGGAAATGAGGCGCTCATCTTTGACGGGGATTCGCTTGACCGTGTTTCATTAATAAGTAATTCGGTAACAAATAAAATTTCTTATTTATCCTATAATACCGGCTTTCAAAATATAGCTATTACATCGGATGATAAATACGCTTTTGTAGCAGGTAGTTTTGAGAAGTTAATCATTTCGCTTGCAGATAATTCTGTTATACAAACATTTACTGCAGGTGGAACCAGTATTGCCACAAGTCCAGACGGTTCAACTTTTTACGTAACAGATAGTTATAACGGGACAGTAAGGATTTATAAAAGACAAATTCCAAGCGAAGTTAAAAATGAGCATAATCCGATGCCTTCTGCTTTCCTCCTTCAGCAAAACTACCCAAATCCTTTTAACCCTAATACAATAATAAATTATGCAATACCTAAAAAAAGTATTGTAGTAATTAAAGTTTACGATGTATTAGGAAATGAAGTAGCAACTTTGTTAAATGAAGAAAAGAATGCCGGTAATTATAGAGTTGAATTTAATGGGAACAATCTTGCAAGTGGAATTTACTTTTATAGAATTACTACCGGAGATTTTGTAAGTGTTAAGAAGATGTTGCTTTTAAAGTAAGTTTAATTTTAATTCATTATTAAGGCTGCCGAATGAGAGCGTTGCAGAACTCTCCTATTTAGTCTCGAACGTAAAGAGAGGTCTTAAAACTGTCTAAAATGGGATTTCTCCCTCCGGTCGAAATGACATTTTGGAGTTGTGCAACAGTCTCGAATGACAGCCTTTTTTTATGTTTTTAAGTTTAGCAATTTTGGGTAATCAAAACGATCTTAAGTTGTATATGAATGAAAGCAAAAAATATCTGCCGAGTACATTTGTTTTTACATCCTCTATATAAGAGTCGGTGACGTTGTGTTGTATGTTTGTATTCTGGTTTAATATATCATTAGCGGTAAACCTTATTTCGCCACTTTCATTACTGAATATTTTCTTCCCAATACTTAAATTCCACAATAAAATATTTGGCGTATATGCGCTTGTCAAGCTTTTGTTATATTGGTCATTAATATTATTGTCCAAAAAGATACCTCTCCAGAATTCCCAATAAAATCTTATCCCGGTAATTTGAGTAAAATAATTGTTGTTATTATTCCCCTGAACGCTGTTGTTAACATAATTATAGCTGCTGTTGCTTGTTAGAGTAAAATCGACCTTATCGCTTATATTACTTCCTAAAACAAATCCTGCGCCATAGGTGCTGGAATTTGCATAGTTGGTTATGTTATTAATTATTCCAGGTGTCCGGGTATAGCTAGCGTTTATATTAAAATTAAGAATCGACTTTAAAAAGTCTAATGGCAACCCATAGTTCGCAAATGAATGAAGATTTACATATCCGTTTAGGTTTACAGGAAAAGAGATTCTTGTACCTCTGTTTAATTGAATATTATTTAACACGAGGGTGTCTTTTTCTGCAATTATTGCGTTATTCCCGATATAATTTTGCGTAACCGTTGCACCCAATAAAAGGAAGAACGGCATGTGCCTACCATTCATATGAAGATAACGTAAAATAAATGAATGTTTATAATCCTGACCGAGATTAGGATTGCCAATGCTCAACTGTGTTGGGTCTGAATTATTCAATACATTTTGTAATTGATTAATATTTGGATCATCATTATTTGTCCTGTAGAAAATCCGGAGATTGTTTCCTCGAGATATATTATAGCGGAAAAAGAACGACGGTAAAATTGAGTGGAAAGTCCGTTCGATATTTCCTTGTTGTGGAAATGCCTGATTGTTTTCAAGCTGGGCGATATTATAATTAAGATTTAATGAAAAGATTAAATTATTTTCTCTGAAGCGATATCCTGTCCCATAACTTTGATTCCTATAAATTTTTCTTGCAACATTACTTAATGATGTGTCCAGAAGCGAATAAGAATTATTATTTGAAATATCGAAAGCTTTCTGATCACTGTTATCCTGAGAATAATAAAATTTTGAATCAAACTGCAATATGCCGTTATTGCTTACCGGTTCGGTATAAACTATGTTGGTGGAGCCACTGTATCCATGCTGCATTAAATGTGAAGTTTGATTTATTGTATCAGAAGTAGTGCTGCTGCCATAGAAAAGATCTTCGGCATAAAGTTTATTGTCGCCGGAATTATTATTTACAGAGCCGTTAAAATCAACGGACAAAGTTCTGCCGGCTTTTTCAAACTTATGACGAAACAACAAATCACTACTTGTACTAATGCCGGAAAGATTAGAATTAAACAAATTATTAGTTGAATTCAACTTATCTATGCCGGAAGATGTAATGCCAAAGACATTGCTTACACCATTGTTCTGCTGGGCAGTAAAAGAAGGAGTAAACAAAATAGAATTAGAAGGATCCATTTGATAATTGAGTCTCATGTTAAAACGGTGATTGATATTTGAAGTATTCGATGAGTTAGATTCATTATAATTTTGTTCTGAGGAAGACAGGATATAATTTCTATTTGTTGATGATTCGGCATCGTTATTTGTATAATTAAAAAAATAGCTACCTGTTATGTCGATTTTACTTCCCCATTTATCAGAATAATTTAGTCCAAAAGCCTTAGTTGTAATAAGTCCTGAAGTTTGGCTTACAAGGAAGTTTGAAATATTTATACCTCCTGGTCCTCCTCCTCCGAAACCGGGACCTCTTCCGCCTCCCGGAGGCCTTTGTCCCCCGTTGCCAAGCATATACATTCTACCTGAACCAGACATAACTTCTAAAATATCTCCAATGGAAAAATTTTGCTGGTTAATATTATTTATTTGTGCAAGAACCGTAATCCTTTGATCACCGTTGAAAATATTTAGAGATCCACCAGTTGTGTATCTCGAATCATTTCCATAACCGCTGGTAAATTTTCCGAATGTTCCAGGTTTATGCCGGAATCTTGTAACAAAGTTGATAGTCTTATTTGTATTGCCGTCGTCAAAACCTGTAAACTGCGCCTGGTCGCTCTTCTGATCATAAACCTGCACTTTTTCAATTACTCCGACTGGAAGATTTTTTAATGCAGCGCTAGGATCACTGCCAAAAAACGGTTTACCATCAACCAACACTTGCGTGACATTTTCGCCCTGTGCCTGGACCGTACCATTCTGTATTGTAATACCCGGCATTTTTGTCAAAAGATCTTCGGCAGAAGCATCTTTATTTGTTTTGAATGCGCCAGCATTATATTCGGATGTATCGTCTTTAAGTTCGGCAGGAATAGTATTGGCAGTAATATTAACAGTATTGATCCTAACTCCTACGGGTGATAAATAAATTGTACCAAGATCAACCGCTCTATCCTTTATTTCGATATTCTTGATGTGTGTTTTATAGCCTATATAACTAATGGTAAGCAGATATTTCCCGGGAAATAAATAGCCAAACGAAAACCTTCCCTGATTATCGGAGATCATTCCAAAGACCTTAGAATCGGTATTATGAGTAAGCAAGACATTTGCATTCCCGAGGACTTTTTTATTTGATTGATCCGCAACCTGACCGCTGATAGAAAAGCTTTGAGGGAAAATATTTATGGTATAAAATATTATGAGGTATAGTAAATGTTTTAATTTCATAGATTTTTTTTCAAGAAATATTTTACTAATTAGTCAACTTTTATTAGGTGAAGGTTTAATTGGGGTGTTGGGTTATTGGGAGTATTGGAGTATTATTTAATCTACAGATTGATAAAACAACCTATATAGCTTACTAAAGCTCAAAATTTATACCTCATTTTTATTGAACGCTGCTTTTAGTGTTTTGCAAAGGAAAATCTGTTCAAAATTTTACCTATGTGAATGAGTATCGGCCATTTTGTCACACTATTTTTTCTTCAATATTTAGATAAGAATTATAGGCTTGGCGGAGGCCTGTTATAGGCTTGTCATAGGCCTAGTAGAAATTGGTAAAATTAAGGCAAAAACGGGGTGAAAAAATCTTAGTTCGGACAAAATGGCCGACTGCCGGGAGCTAACGGTAAGACGCAAAAATTTCACACTGTTTTCAAGACAGTATTTCACACCATTTCAATTTCGTGTAAAGTATCACGAAGCTTCTGAACTGCAGGATCATCCATATATTCATCAAAAGTCATCTTCTTATCAACCATTCCGTTAGGAGTGATTTCAATTATTCTATTTGCAATAGTTTGAATAAATTGATGATCATGTGAAACGAATAAGACTGTCCCGGTAAAATTTATCAAGCCGTTATTTAAGGCGGTTATCGCTTCAAGATCGAGATGGTTAGTCGGCTCATCAAGAATTAGAAAATTTGCTCCGCTCAACATCATTCTTGCAATCATACAGCGTACTTTTTCTCCTCCGGAGAGTACATTTGCCTTCTTCAAGGATTCATCACCGGAGAAGAGCATTCTACCTAAAAATCCTCTTATAAATGTTTCATCTTTTTCTTTTGAGTACTGGCGCAGCCAATCGATTAAGTTTAAATCAACATTAAAGTAAGATGAATTTTCCTTAGGGAAATAAGATTGTACCGTAGTTACTCCCCATTCGCATTCTCCGGCGTCAGGTTTAATTTCTTCCATCAAAACTTTAAATAAAGTTGTTTTGGAATGATCATGTGAGCCAACGAAAGCAATTTTGTCTCCGCGGTCTACTTTGAAAGAGAGATCACGAAGTACATCTTCACCTTCCAGCGATTTGGAAATATTTTTAATTTCGACAACATTATCGCCCGGAAGTCTTTCCGGCTTAAAATTAATGTAGGGCATTTTTCTTGATGAAGGTTTTATCTCATCAATAGTTAATTTTTCCAGAAGTTTTTTTCTTGAAGTAGCTTGTTTAGATTTTGAAGCGTTGGCGCTAAACCTTGCAATAAATTCCTGAAGTTCTTTCATTTTTAATTCAGTTTTTTTATTAGCATCTTTTGCTTGTTGAGAGGCAAGCTGGCTTGACTCCAGCCAGAAATCATAATTACCTGTAAAGATGGTTATTTTTCCATAATCGATATCAGCTATGTGAGTACAAACGTTATTCAGAAAGTGCCTGTCGTGGGAAACAACAATAACGGTATTTTTGAAGTTGATTAAAAACTCTTCAAGCCAATTGATTGAGTGAATATCAAGATGATTAGTCGGTTCATCCAATAAAAGGATATCGGGATTACCAAAAAGCGCCTGAGCCAGCAGTACTTTTACTTTTTCATTGCCGGTAAGTTCAGCCATTTTTTTATTGTGTAGGTCATTTTTAATACCGAGCGCAACAAGGAGAGAAGATGCTTCCGCTTCGGCTTCCCAACCGTTAAGCTCTGCAAATTCCCCTTCAAGTACGGAAGCTTGTATTCCATCTTCATCAGAGAAATCGGGCTTTAAATATAAAGCATCTTTTTCTTCCATTATTTGGAATAGTTTTTTATGCCCCGCAATTACAGTTTTTAATACTTCAATCTCATCGAACTCAAACTGATTTTGTTTAAGTACTGCGAGCCTTTGTCCCGGGGTAATAATCACGTCGCCTGAAGCAGGGTCAATTTCATTTGCTAAAATTTTTAGAAAAGTTGATTTGCCCGCTCCGTTTGCTCCAATAATTCCGTAACAGTTACCGGGAGTAAATTTTATATTAACTTCTTCAAACAGAACACGCTTACCGTATCTTAAACTAATATTACTTGTGCTAAGCATAACCGAATAATTTCCTTTGCATTATAATTCTTAAAAAGAGAGGGGCAAATATAAGAATAATTTAGCGATTTTATAGGATTTAAGTCATAGCGCGGCGGACTCAATCCCCCGATAGGTGGAAGATATCTCCAGGTAAATATGAGTGACAGTGCTATATAGGGGATTTCTCCCCGCAAACGGGGCGAGCACTCCCTGCCGCTTGTCTGCCGTTAGAGAGCGTTGCAGAACTATCCTATTTAGTCTCGAACGTAAAGAGAGGTCTCAAAACTGTCTAAAATGGGATTTCTCCCTCCGGTCGAAATGACATTTTGAAGTTGTGCAACAGTCTCGGTAGGCAGGGTCGTCGAAATGATAAAGAGGGATGCCATTCATCTGGTAAATAAAGGCAACACCATTATCTGTAACTCGAGATAATAAATAGGCTTAAAGATTTCTCACCGGTAAAAGCAGGAATCTCAAGCACAATAAGTGCTTAACACGGCAAGCAGCACTGTTAAAAGTTGAATTATGAATCTGCCTGACAGGCAGGTAAAGATTTAAGTACTTATATTATAGAATTCGTTTAAAAAGATTTTGCCTTAGTTTTTTGGTAAAATCATTATTGCAGCTTAGATTTATGTCGCAAATCATAAATCTGATGCTGCTATTCCAAAGCATACAGCCAAAGCAAAAAATTAGCTATATTTACACAGGAAATAATGATTTCCCTTGCTACTTTACATAACCTTGATTTGCGGGGAATCAATCTTTATATTTATCTAAAATATTTAACAGGAAATCTTGTTTTAGTATTAAACAAAAAATAGGTGATACCATGGAAGGAAATTTTTCAGATAGACTGCAGGATGTAATTAGACTAAGCCGCGAGGAAGCACTCAGGCTTGGGCATGATTATATCGGAACGGAGCATCTATTATTGGGAATAATTAGAGAAGGACAAGGTGTCGCCGTCAGAATTCTTAGGAATCTTGACTGTGATTTAATGAAACTTAAAAAGGCAATTGAAGATACTGTTCGTACTTCCGGGGGAACTTTAACAATCGGAAATATTCCGTTAACCAAGCAAGCAGAAAAAGTTTTAAAGATTACCCAGATTGAGTCAAAAATTTATAAGGCAGACGTTATTGGTACGGAGCATCTTCTACTTTCGCTTTTAAGAGATGAAGACAATATTGCTACGCAGATTCTTCATCAATTCAATGTGACATACGATGCCGCACGTTCCGAGCTTAATGCAATGTTGACCGTTAAAAATCCTAAAGACGCCGGTGCAACGGTGCCTCCTCCGGATAAAAAAATCGAGCGGACAAAAACTCCGGTGCTTGATAATTTTGGAAGAGACTTAACAAAACTTGGAAATGAAGACAAGTTGGATCCGGTTGTAGGTAGAGAAAAAGAAATTGAAAGAGTAGCTCAGATATTAAGCAGGCGAAAGAAGAACAATCCAGTTTTAATCGGAGAGCCGGGCGTTGGTAAAACAGCAATAGCCGAAGGTCTTGCATTAAGAATCATTCAAAGAAAAGTTCCGAGAATTTTGCAGGACAAGAGGGTCGTAACGTTGGACCTAGCGGGATTGGTAGCGGGCACAAAATACCGGGGTCAATTTGAAGAAAGAATGAAAGCATTGATGAACGAGCTTGAAAAGGCAAAGGAAGTAATTCTTTTTATTGATGAACTTCATACGATAGTCGGAGCAGGCGGGGCATCCGGTTCACTTGATGCTTCAAACATGTTCAAGCCGGCATTAGCTCGAGGAGACATACAATGTATAGGGGCGACAACGCTTGATGAATATAGAAAGTACATTGAGACAGACGGAGCTTTAGACAGACGATTCCAAAAAGTAATGGTTGAGCCTCCAAGTTATGATGAGACAATTCAAATTTTAGATAATATAAAATTCAAATATGAAGAACATCATCATGTAAAATATTCAAAACAAGCAATTGACGCTGCTGTAAAGCTTAGCAACCGGTACATAACCGATAGGCATCTTCCTGACAAAGCAATTGACGTAATTGATGAAGCAGGTTCGAGGGTACATATGGGGAACTTTGAAGTACCACAGGACATTTTGAATCTTGAAGAAGATATCGAGAAAGTGCGTCAGGAAAAGGCTGCGGTAGTAAAAAAGCAGGATTATGAAGAAGCTGCGCGTTTAAGAGACAAAGAAAGAAATCTCCAATCCGATCTTGAGATTGCTAAACGAGAGTGGGAAACAAAGACAAAAGATATTGTCCACGATGTAAGCGAAGATGACATTGCCACTGTAGTTGCAATGATGACGGGTATCCCGGTAAACCGGGTTGCACAAACCGAATCCGAAAAATTATTGAAAATGGAAGCTTCTCTTAAAGAAAGGATTGTTGGTCAGGATGAAGCCGTTTCCAAGCTAACAAAAGCAATTAGAAGAACTAGAGCCGGATTAAAAAGAGCAAACAGACCAATCGGAAGTTTTATTTTTCTTGGCCCCACAGGTGTCGGAAAAACAGAGTTGTGCAAAGTGCTTGCACATTATTTATTCGATTCAGACAATGCTTTGATAAGAATTGATATGAGCGAATATATGGAAAAGTTTTCACTGTCGCGGCTTGTCGGAGCGCCTCCCGGATATGTCGGATATGAAGAAGGCGGACAGCTAACGGAAAAAGTACGCCGTAGACCATACTCTGTAGTTCTATTCGACGAAATAGAAAAAGCACATCCGGATATTTTCAGCATTCTTTTGCAGGTACTTGATGACGGGGTGCTTACAGACAGCCTTGGAAGGAAGGTTGATTTCAGAAATGCAATTATCATAATGACAACCAACATCGGAGCGCGTGATATAAAAAATATAGGTTCATTTGGCTTCGGAGGCGAAAACGAGGCGGATAAATATTCCAGTCTTAAGAATACAGTTGAAGATGCAATGAAAAAATTATTCAACCCGGAATTTTTAAACCGTGTTGACGAAACTATTGTATTTAGAAATTTAGAGAAGTCAGATATTCTTAAAATTATTGACATCGAGCTTAAAGACTTATATTACAATATGCATGAGAATAAATTGGAATTACAGATGGAGGATTCCGCCAAAAATTTTCTTGTAGATAAAGGTTTTGATCAGAAATACGGCGCTAGACCTTTACGACGAGCAATTCAAAAATATGTTGAAGATATGATCGCCGAAGAGATACTTCGCGGCTCATTTAAGGAAGGTTCCAAAATTATAGCCAAGCATTTTGAAAACACTGATGAATTAGTATTCATTGAAGATGACAGCGCTTTGGACTCTCCGCATGAGGAAAAAGAAAAAAGCGACACAACAGAATCGTAGCCCTTGGATGATTTGTGAAACAATAAATTAAAAAGCGTATTAACTTTATTTGATACGCTTTTTTTTCGTTAAACATTTAATCACGGAGGAACTATGGTAACACTGACGAGGGTTGAAATAGATGAAAATCTAAAATCTTTAAGCGGGTGGATTTTTTCTGAAAATAAAATTGAAAAGGAATTTAAGTTGAAGGATTTTAGCGGCGCTCTTGATTTTGTAAACAAGATAGGCATTGAAGCTGAAAAGATGGATCATCATCCTGATATATTAATTCATTCATGGAATAAAGTAAAGATATTTCTTTCAACACACAGCGCGGGCGGTGTTACTGCGAACGATTTTAATCTTGCAAATAAAATTGAAATTATTGCCGGATGACAAATAGACTTGAAGCTCTTTTGAATTTATTGAATCAGAATCCTAACGATTCATTTACAAGATATGGAATTGCGCTTGAGTATGTTGCTAAAAAAGATTTTATTAATGCCGAGAAATATTTTAAGACGCTATTAGAATCTGACCCAAATTATGTACCTGCTTATATGCAGTATGCCATTCTTAAATCAAATCAGAATAATATTGAAGAAGCAAAATATTTATTTAATAAAGGAATCATAAAAGCGAGAGAAGCGGGTGACAAACGCGCTGCTTCGGAAATGGAGGAATTTTTAGATGAACTATAACGAAGAAGAAATTTTTCAACTATTTAAGAAAACAGAAGCATTGCTTGAAGGTCATTTTTTGCTGACTTCCGGGCGGCACAGCAATGTTTATTTCCAATGTGCTAAAGTTTTGCAGTATCCAAAATACAACGAATTATTAAGTTCGATTATTGCAAGTTATTTTAAGTCTTTTGAAATTGATACGGTAATTGCGCCGGCTATCGGCGGGATTGTAGTTGGTCAAGAAGTCGCACGTCAGTTAAATAAGAAATTTATTTTTGCAGAACGAGAAGATAAAGCTTTATTGCTTCGAAGAGGATTCTCACTTAAAGAAGGAGAGAAAGTTTTAATATGCGAAGATGTTGTTACAACCGGAGGTTCAGTATTTGAAGTAATCGACATTGTAAAAAGTAATAACGCAATTGTTCAAGGAGTGGGTTTTATAGTTGACCGAAGCAACGGAAAAGTAAATTTTAGATTTCCGCAAACAAGCGCGATGAAAATTGATGCGATATCTTTTCCGGCTGATGAATGCGAACTATGCAAGAAAGGCATTCCGTTGATTAAGCCCGGTTCAAAAAAAATATTGTAATAAACAAATGCTTGAACAAATTTTATATGGGAATTATGGATCAAAAAGGATTACACAAAACAGTTGAAGCAATTGCATCTCAAAAATTCTCGTCCGAAAAAGAGATGCTAGTTTCAGTGCTTAACCAGATAATTGAGCATGAAAATATCAAAGTAACCGGTGGAAGAATATGGCAGCTTGATGCTATAGAGGGGGATTATATTTTGCTCTATCAAACCGGCAGCCTTGAAAAAATTGATCCAATGTTCCGCGTTAAAATTACGGATTACCCTTTATTTGATTTGATTGCCAAAGAAAGAACTATTCTAGGAAATGAAACTAATGAATTTTTACGGGGCATAGGTATATTCCAATATTCCGCTTCGGGTGTGGGTTCAAAGATTCGTGTTAATGGAAAATTGTATTATGAATATTTACTAGCGTTGAATTCGGAACAAATTAATGAAGACTTACGTTTAACGCTGAATATAATTGCGACGGCACTTACTTCGCAAATAAATCAGATAAGATCTTTGCATCGTGCTAATACATTGAGAGCAGACATAGACAAAGCACGCGAACTTCAAAAGAGTATTTTACCGGAGCATGAATATTATTTTCACAATTATGTATTGTTCGGAATAACCGACCCTGCAGAAATTGTTGGGGGTGATTTTTTCGATTATCTTGAAATCGGGAAAGACAAGAATTTACTCGGTGTCACTGTGGGAGATGCTGCCAGTAAAGGCGTAAGCGCTGCAGCCGAGGCAATGTATATCTCAGGTGCGCTAAGGATGGCATGTAACTTTGAAATCAAAATGGCTTTGCTGATGAAGCGAATGAACTCCCTCGTTAATAAGATATTTGCAGATGATAAATTCGCATCTCTTTTTTACGGTGAATTATCCACAGACCAAAGCGGGTTATTTCTTTATGCCAATGCTGGCCATAATCCACCGATGTTTTTACGACACGATTCGGAAGAAATTATTTACTTAAATCCAACCGGTCCAGTTTTAGGACCAACTCCAAATGCAAAATACACTATTGAAAATATAAATTTTCAAGTGGGAGATGTTTTACTGATTTTTTCCGATGGTGTAGTTGACTCCACAAACAGTACATTTGAAGGGTATGGCGAAAAAAGGATCAGCGACATTTTACAGCAAAACAAACATTTATCGCCAAAGGAAATCACTTATAAGATTTTAGATGCTCTAATTTCTTTTTCTAATAACGGCAGTTACAGTGATGATAAAACTTTAGTAGTAATTAAAAGAGTAAAATAAATAAAGCCTAGCGAGCAAAAGCTTGCCTACCGGAAGTCAGTCGCAAGGTTATTGAAAAAGCAAAGATATAAACGCAAATAGGATAAAATTCTTCGCAGCAAAAAAGCGAAAATGTTTATTCATAAATATTATCATTTATTAGTTTGGGATAAATATAATGGGTAGCAAGATGATAAAGTCAATAAATCCAGCAACAGATGAAGAGATAAAATTATATCCGGTAATGGATGAAAACGAAATTGCAAAAATAATTTCATTATCGAATTCAGATTTTTTAAGTTGGAAAGAAACTGGTTTTTCAGAACGTACATTAAAGATGAAAAGAACCGCAGAAATTTTACGAGAGAAAAAGGATTCGCTTGGCAAGTTAATGACATTAGAAATGGGTAAACCAATTCTTCAATCAAAATCTGAAATAGAAAAGTGCGCATGGGTTTGCGATTACTTTGCAGATAATGCAGAAAGATTTTTATCGGATGAAGTTATAGCCACAGAAGCATCAAAAAGCTTTGTTACGTTTCGGCCTTTGGGAGCAGTGTTAGCAGTGATGCCCTGGAATTTTCCTTTCTGGCAAGTATTTCGCTTTGCCGCACCAAATTTAATGGCAGGAAATGCAGGCATTTTAAAGCATTCTTCAAATGTAACCGGATGCGCTTTAGCTATAGAAGAAATTTTTAGAGAAGCAGGCTTCCCGGAAAATATTTTTAGGACTTTAATCGTACCTTCCCAAAGGATCAAAGAGATAATAGAGAATAAAAATATACGCGCAGTTACAATTACCGGCAGTGTTGCAGCTGGTAAATCAGTTGCAGGGTTAGCTGGTTCTGTACTAAAGAAAACAGTTTTGGAATTAGGCGGAAGCGATCCCTATTTAATTCTTAAAGATGCTGACCTTGAACAAGCTTCTGGGACATGCGTCGTATCGCGCCTAATAAACGGAGGTCAAAGCTGCATTGCCGCAAAAAGATTTATTGTGGTAGAAGATGTTTATAAAGAATTTGAAAGGCTTTTTCTTCAAAAGATGGAAAAAAGGAAGATGGGCAATCCACTTGATACAGCAAATGATTTGGGACCTCAAGCACGTACTGACCTGCGCGACGAATTGCATGAACAAGTACAAAGAAGCATCCGCCTCGGCGCTAAACTTTTACTTGGCGGATATATTCCTGATATGAAGGGTGCTTACTATCCTCCGACTGTTCTTGCCGATGTTAGACCAGGAATGCCTGCTTATGATGAGGAACTTTTCGGACCGGTTGCCGCGTTGATCCGCGTAAAAAATGAAGAAGAAGGAATTAGAACTGCTAATGATTCAAACTTCGGTTTGGGTGCAGCAGTTTTTACATCCGACATAAAACGGGGGGAAAAAATAGCTAAAGAAAGAATTAATTCAGGCAGTTGTTTTGTTAATGAATTTGTAAAATCAGATCCCCGACTTCCATTCGGAGGGATCAATGAATCCGGTTACGGCAGAGAGCTATCTGCAATTGGAATAAAAGAGTTTGTAAATATTAAAACGGTTTATTTAAAATGATTTTAATATTTAGACTTTGGAGACGTCAAGAGAATTGAAAAACTATAAATTATTAATTCAATATGACGGAACAAATTATTCGGGCTGGCAAATACAGAGTAATGCCGAGACCGTTCAACAAAAAATATCCGATTCGATAAAAACTATTTTGAGGGAGGAAGTCAATTTAATTGGTTCCGGCAGAACCGATTCCGGAGTTCATGCATTAGGACAAATTGCGAATTTCCGGTCAGAGCAGGAAATTGATTTGTATAGATTCAAACACTCTCTTAATTCAGTTCTACCGTTAGATGTTTCTATAGTAAAAATTGAAAAAACTGATGAACTTTTCCATGCGAGGTTTGATGCAAAAAAGAGAAATTATATTTATCTAATTTCAAAATTCAAATCCCCATTTTATAAACGCTATTCCTTCTTCTATCACAACGAAATCGATTGTGAGAGATTAAATCTTTTAAGCAAAGTATTAATTCGCCAAGCAGATTTTTCTTCTTTCTCAAGGAAGGACAGTGAAACGGAAAATAAAATTTGTAATATTTACAGCGCCGGTTGGAAAGAATTAAAAGAACTAATAATTTTTAAAATTGAAGCCGACAGATTTTTACATGGAATGGTCAGAACAGTTATAGGAACTCTTTTAAGTGCATTAAAAAATAATTTAGATGAAAAATATATCGATGATATTATTTTGAAAACAGACAGGGAGTCTGCCGGCGAAGCGGTTCCGGCAAAAGGTTTATTTCTTTTTAAGGTAAAATATTAATATGATAGATTTTAGTTCAAAAACTGTGTTAATAACCGGCGGTTCACGAGGAATCGGCGCCGCATGTGTAAAACTTTTTGCCAATGCAAATGCTGATGTTGCCTTCACATATTCATCAAACCAAACTGCCGCAAAGAAATTGGCTAGTGAAATTTCTAAGGCAAAAAAGATTAAACATTACATGGTGGATTTAAGTTCCGCTACTGAAATTGAAGAATGTACACAAAAAATAATTTTTGATTTCGGCATGATAGATATTCTTATAAACAACGCTGGTATTTGGAAATATGGCAAAGCCGATGAATTGACACTCGAAGAATGGGAAGAAACTATTCGTATAAATCTCACGGGAACTTTCTTATTTACAAAAGCAGTGATTCCCATAATGAAAAAAAATAGATTCGGCAGAATTATTAATATTAGCTCAACGGCGGGACAAAGAGGCGAACCTTTTTACTCTCACTATGCATCATCGAAAGGAGGAGTTATTGCATTAACAAAATCCTTAGCAGCAGAGCTGGGTGAGTATAATATCAACGTAAATTGTGTTGCTCCCGGTTGGGTTATTACCGATATGAGCGCGGGTGTTTTTTCAGACGCAGAGTATAAAGAACAAGTTAGGAATGATATTCCCGTCAAAAGAATTGCCACTGCCGAGGATATTGCGGGACCGGTTTTATTTCTTGCTTCTGACTTAGCCCGTCATATAAACGGCGAAATAGTAAATGTTAACGGCGGTTCGGTTTTATGCGGGTAAAATTTTTACAACTAAAAAGAAGGAAAAGATAATGGAATTCTTAGCACAACTTCACCCAAAGATCGTTCATTTCCCGATTGCTCTTTTATCAACTTATGTACTGCTTGAAATAATAGGAGTTGTTTTCAAGAGAGAATTTTTTTCAAAGGCTGCGCATTTAATACTATTGCTGGGAGTACTTGGCGCGCTTGCCGCTGTTTTTACCGGTAATCAAGCAGAAGATGTTGCGCATTTGTGGTTAAAACAGGGCGCAAAAATTAATGTTGCTGCGATTGAAAATCATTCGACCTATGCAAATATAACCCTTTGGTTTTTTGCGGGACTTCTTGTACTAAGAACCTTTGTTGTGCTGAATAAAAAATTTACCGGATATATAAAATATATTTTTGTTGTGTTAGCATTGACCGGATTTCTTTTTATCTATCAAACCGGCAAATTGGGTGGAAAATTAGTATATGATTACGGTACAGGAACTCAACTGAAGAAAATGGAAATTAAAAAGTAGCTGCTGTGGAAAAGAAAAATGTGTTTTGGTTGATTGCAGCAATAGCACTTACTAATGCCGCGGGTATTCTGTTGAGAATTTTTAATTTAGATACTTTCATTATTCTTGCAGGATTTCGTTTTCATATAAGTCTTTTACTACCATTCATAATTGTTTTTAGAAAAAGACATTTTGTAACTTTGAAGGAAGCTTTTGCCCATCCAAAATATAACAAAACTTTTCCTCAGTTAGCTTGGATATTCTTACCGCTTTTAATATCTCTGTTGTTACTTTATTTGAGCGGGCGTTTAGAGATAAATGATCCGGATTATTTTTATGAATTCGGTTTATCTTCAATAGTGGATTACCCGATTTATTTAATATGGAATTTACCTCAACTTTTACTGCTTGCTTCTTTTCTAATTATTGCTACTGGAAGAAGAGACGAGAAATTTTGGAAAACGTCGCTAATATTTGTTCTCTTATTTGCTTTTGAATTTATTCCAGCGGGAAGAAGTAAAATTGCTTTTCTAAATCTTCTTGCCCTTTTATTTGCGGGGGTTTCTGCCGGGCTTTTGATAAAGTACTTCCAAAACATTTATTGGTTTGCAATTGTTTTCTTTACACTTTTCTGGGAATGCCTGCTTGCCTTCGGAAGCGCTTCAAGGATTATGATTAACCTACTTTTTGCAGCACGCTACCAAGCTTGGGACGGATTCTTCACCGTAGCAGAAAAATTTTCCTCATACATTTTGGTTTTTCACATTTTTATTGCAACATTGTTAATCCTATCTACGGTTTTGATTATAAAGCGAAATAAAGTATAAATAATTTTAGTAGAAGTTGATTTTTAGTATTTTTCATGCAACAAATTTTATTTGTAATGAAAAGAATTATTACCCTGTTTTTAATTGTTTTACCGTCATTTTTATATGCGCAAAAAGGTCCCGCTGATAAGGCAAGAGGTGTATTTATTGCTTTCGGGGTAGGACCAAGATTACCTTTAAACTATTTTGCGAACTCTACAGATTTGGGCTATGGATTTAACATAGAAATTTCTTATACAGATAACGAATATCTTCCGGTTTTTCTTTTCGGAAAGATCGGATTTGATCAGTATCCGGGTTCGCAATCATATTATGAGACTTCCGATTACTCAAACTATTCAACTAATGCATTGCCTTTAGCAGTAGGTGCTCGATATTATTTTCCTCCTCTTATTAAAAGTATAGTTTTGCTAATGCCTGTTGTTGAAGCCTCCGTCGATTATACTTATTACCAAAAACTGCATCAATTTAAATTGGCAACAGGGAAGAGTAATTATCTTGAAAATACTTCAAAGGTTGGCTTTAGTGCCGGAGGCGGAGTATCTATGTTCATGTTAGAGATTCTTGCTTCATATAATTATTTTCAGACCAATCAATTTATTTCTGTTGACTTGAGAGTAAGACTTCCATTATACATTAACTTATAGGGAAATTATGTTTAAAAATTTATTATTTGAAGTTAAGGGGAAAGTGGCAATTGTGACAATCAATCGCCCCGACAAAATGAACGCCTTAAATTCCGATACATTGGACGAGCTAAAATCTCTTTTTTTAAGAATAAGAGAGGATGAAAATATTTTTGTAGTGATTGTAATCGGTAGCGGAGAAAGGGCATTTGTTGCTGGTGCCGATATTTCAGAGCTAAATAAGCTTGACGTAATTAGCGGCAAAGAATTTTCTGAAAAAGGCCATGAAGTTTTTAATCTCATAGAAGACCTGGGGAAACCCGTTATTGCAGCCGTAAATGGATTTGCATTAGGAGGGGGGTGCGAACTTGCACTTGCATGTCACATCCGGCTTGCTTCGGATAATGCAAAGTTCGGTCAACCAGAAGTTAATTTAGGAATTATTCCCGGTTATGGTGGCACACAAAGACTAACGCGGTTAATAAACACAGGACGCGCAGCAGAAATTATTTTAACTGGTACTAATTTTGACGCTAATGAAGCATACAGAATCGGTTTGGTAAACAAAATCATTCCACAGACAGAATTACTTACAAAAGCAATAGATTTAGCAACCGATATTGCATCTAAGGGACAAAATGCAATTCGTTATTCATTAAAAGCAATTCAAAGGGTAAATGAGATTTCGCTTCAAGACGGATTGAATTATGAAATAAGTTTGTTCTCACTTTCATGCGGTACGGAAGATTTCAAGGAAGGGACTAAAGCTTTTCTTGAAAAAAGAAAGCCGGTTTTCCGGAACAAATAATATTTTAGCATAAAAAAATCATCCCTTAAATGAATATTTCACTTGATAAAAAAAAATTGACCGGCTATTTATTTGCTATTGCAATTTTTCTTTTGGCCGCTAACCTAATTGTGGCAAAAATATATAAAAGCACAATAATGCATCATAAAGAAGCTGAGATTGGCAATTCTGCTATAAACAAGATATTTCTTAATGCTGTTTTTGATTTCGGTATACAAAAATCATGGGTAAAACAAAAAAGAATTTCAGACTACAGCAACGATTCTCTTTTAGATTCGTATTCAATTGAAGTCCCGAACGACCTTCCAATTGCAGAAATTTTGCAGGAAATTTATTCTTCGTTCTATTATGAAAATGTTCAAATGATTTGTAATGAGAAAACAATTGGAGGTGAAAATATTTTAAATATTTATTCGAATGATAAGCTGAAACTTAAAGCTACATTTAACTATGCTTCAGATATTAGGAGAGATGGCGGCATCATTGGGATGATTATAACGGGGCTGGAAAATTTGAGCGAAAGTAAAATTGCCAAGATAATTATGGCGCCGGAAATATTTATAGCCGCTTTAGTCCCTTCAAAAAAAACAGCCGAACTTGCCGACTCACTAATTTCCAACCGGAAACAATATGATGTGCTGATCAATGATAACATTAAAGAAATGAATTTTAAATTGAACGAACATTTTCCGGAAGACCGTTTGGGTAACGCAATTAGAGCCATTATAGGCGCTTTCCCGGATGCTCAGTTTTATATTATTGACGACAACAGTAATCTTTATTCTTCTAAAGTTTATTCCTTCATTAAAAAAGAATTAGCTAAACGGGACATAAAAATAGTTTTAGAAAGTTCCATTGATCATTTGAGAAGCGGCAGCGATCAACAAATAGAAAATAGTTTTCGCTCAATTGCGCATCAGTCTGACGGGGGCAAACAAATTTTTATGGAGGTACCCGCAGATTATTATTTTACCATTAAACCGGATGTTTCGGCATTAATAAAGATCGGGTACAAATTTATTAGCTTCATAAGACCACCTAAATAAAAGTTAGTGCCTTCCAAAAACTTTTATACACTTACTATCAGCTAACAAGCTTCATAATAATCATCAGCGAGCTTATTGAAATTATCGTCCATAAAATTACTCCCTGGATAAGGGGTTTTACGCCGACGGATTTAAGAACAGTTTTTGAAAGCCCTGCGCCGATTAAAAATAAAGTAACAGTCAAACCAACTGTAGATGCCTTAACAAGATATGGAGAAACCTCAGCTACAGGCGAAATATAAGTTCTGACAATGGAAGCAAGGATGAACAGGAAAATAAAATAGGGGATCGATATTTTCTTTGAATTTCCTTTAAATAAAAATGAAGTGAGAAAAGCTACAGGAACAATCCACAAAGCACGTGCAAGCTTAACGGTGGTAGCAGTTTGTAAAGCTACCTTTCCATATTTTGCAGCAGCTCCAACAACTGAGCTAGTATCATGGATTGCAATACCTGCCCAAAATCCAAATTGAGTTTGTGAAAGATTTAGCCAATGACCAATTACCGGGAAAATAAATAATGCAATTGAATTGAGAATAAAGACAGTTCCTAAGGCAACTGACATTTCTTGATCATTTGCATTTAATATCGGTCCAACCGCTGCAATTGCACTGCCGCCACATATTGCGGTTCCGGATGCAATTAAGTGTGAAGTTTTTTTATGGATTTTTAGCGATTTACCGATTATGAATCCAAGCCCAAGCGTGCCGAAAATAGAAATAATTGTAAACATTATTCCTTCTTTGCCGACTTTCATTACAGTACCGAGATTCATTCCAAATCCTAAACCAACTACCGACGCCTGCAATAATATTTTTGTCGCTTTATGATTTAAATGAAGATAAGGATGCCCAATAGTTAATGCAATTACTAATCCAACGGCTAATGCTATTGGCGGCGAAGCAAACGGCGAGATACAAAAGATTAAACCAAGAATAAATATTACCTCGCGGGTAGAAATATTCTTAAAAGAAAAATTTTTATTTGAGGATTGGGTTACAATTTCTTTATCGGGAATCGCATTCATTTTAAACCTTTAGATATTTGAAATAAGAAATAACCGTAAACCTATGCGTGCTGGGGCAGGCATCAAAATCAAAAAATGTTATTTCAAATTACTTTTGGTTATAATGATTTTTGGCGATCTGAATAAACTTTGAGGTAGCACTTAAAGTTTGCGCGCCATGGAGGCGTATAAATTCAAAATTCCGTTTTATTTGAAGGTCCTTGATTTTTAAAACCTTTAGTACACCTTCATTCAATTCTTTCTCTATTGCCCGTATTGAAATAAATCCGATACATTCGTCAGACTCCAGATATAGTTTTATTGCTTCAGTGCTTCCCAAAAACATCACAATATTTAAGGATGATATTTTGACTTTTTTATTTTTCAGTGCATGTTCAAAAACTTCGAGAGTACCGGAGCCGCGTTCACGAAGAATAAGAGGGAGTCGGATAAGTTCTTTAAGAGCGACTTCATTTTTCTTGACAAGCTTATTCTTAAAGCTGGTAGCAGCAACTAATTCATCTGAAATGAAGTGAGTGTATTTTAAGTCCTTATTTTTAATTTTTCCTTCAACGATTCCGAGATCGATTTCTCCTTTAAGCAAAGCATCGGCAATCCTTTCGCTATTGCCGGATAGAAGCGATAGTTTAATATTCGGGAATTTTTTGTTGAATTTAGACAGCACAGGGGCGATTACGTATTGAGCAATCGTAGTGCTTGCTCCAAGACGAAGTGAGCCGGTTTGTTCTTCCTTAAATAGATTTAAATTGCTCTCTAATTTTAATTGCAGGTTAAATATTTCCTCTGAATAGTTTAGTAATACTTTACCGGCGGAAGTTAAATAAATCCTATTTCCCCTCCTTACAAATAATCTAAGCCCGAATTCATTTTCAAGCGCTTGGATATTTTTTGAAATTGCAGGTTGACTTATATAAAGTTCGCTAGCGGCTTTGGTAAAACTTAAATTCTTTGCTACCGATCTGAAGACTTTAAGCCTAAAACTTTCCATAATTGTTCAATAATCCTAATTTAATTTATTCTTTAAGATAAACATACTTAAAGAGTGATTACTAAGAAACATTTCTTTTTAAACTATTTCTATAAAATTTGAGAGTCATAAGGATAAAAATAAAATTAGGAAAATAATAGTTGCTCTTTGAATATAGATTCGATAAATTAACTAAAAACAAAAGGAAGGCATCATGTCAAAAACACAATTTATGACACTCGCCCGACACATAATCGAAGGCGAAAAAAGGCATCCTGAAGCAACCGGGGAATTATCAAGGCTACTATCCGATCTCTCTCTAGCTGCAAAAATAATTTCATTGGAAGTGAACAAAGCGGGGCTCGTAGATATTCTTGGATTCACCGGCGGTAATAATGTTCACGGTGAACAAGTTAAAAAGCTTGATATGTTTGCTCATGATATCCTGATACGAGCGATGGATCATGGTGGACATTTTTGCGTAATGGCATCCGAAGAGGAAGAAAATATTATCCACATACCCGCTAGGCACAAAATTGGGAAATACGTTCTTCTCTTTGATCCACTTGATGGCTCATCAAATATAGACGTAAATATAAGCATCGGTACAATTTTTTCAATTTACAAAAGAGTTACACCCGATGGCATGCCAGGCACGCTAGAAGATTGTCTTCAGCAAGGACTAAATCAAGTAGCAGCAGGTTATATTGTATACGGTTCAAGCACAATTTTGGTATATACAACCGGCGAGGGAGTTCACGGCTTCACTCTGGACCCTTCTTTTGGAGAATTTTTACTTTCGCATGATAATATTAAGATTCCTAAAAAGTCACACATTTACAGTATTAATGAAGGAAATTATTTGTACTGGCATCCGGGATTAAAGAAATATATTAAATATCTTCAGGAAGAAGACGAGAAAACTGAGCGTCCTTATTCATCGCGCTATGTAGGTTCGATGGTTGCAGACATTCATCGCAATCTTTTATACGGAGGAATATTTATGTATCCAGCTGATCACCGTCATACTAATGGGAAATTAAGGTTGATGTATGAATGTAACCCGATGTCAATGATAATTGAAACCGCAGGCGGAAGAGCTTCAAACGGAAAGAAGAGAATTTTGGAAATTCAACCTGAAATTCTGCACGAAAAAACTCCGCTGTTTATAGGAAGCGAGGAAGATGTGAGGATGGTTGAAGAATTTATGGCGAAAGAAGAAATAAGCAGCGAGGTTTATTTCAGCAATAAATCATAAAATTTAGAGGGGTGATGGAGTCCTGGAATCGGATGGCTTTCCCGTCATTCCAATACTCCATTATTTCGAAAAATTGTTTTTGCATAAGGTAAGTTAATATTTCAGGCTAATGTTTATTTTTTTGCGTAGAACAAGTAAAAAATTATTCTTTAGATTTCAGGTTATTAATTTCTTTGGAAATTTTTGCTGCAAGGTCTTCGAAAGAAATTCCAACCACATGTATTTTAGAGCTTTTGACTAATATTTCCGGGCTATCACCTTCACCGCTCATAAATTTGTAGAGTGAAAAACCTAACCGGTTCCTATCATTCATAATTGGGATATATTCGCTTAGGTTTTCAACAATATTATAAACTTTTTTTTCTAACGAATCATCAGAAAAATTTTTTGTCGAAGGAGAAGGTAATGATGTCATCTAAAAATCCTTTAATTTATTTAGTAAAAATATGACAGAACAGTTAAAACTTCAATGATAAAGTGGAAGTAAGTTACTATTTAATTAAATTTGTGCCGTTTAAATGACTTTTGAAAGATTTTTTGTTGAATCTAAATGAAATTAAAAATATCCTACTTATTAGATTAAGTTCTTTAGGTGATATACTGCTAACTACACCACTCATAAGATCACTTAATGAAAAATATAGCGGAATAAAAGTAGACTTTGTTTTGAGAGAACAATACGAAGATTTATTAAAGTATAACAATAATATAGAAAATCTCTTTCTATATAAAAAAGATAACTCAAATAATGTTGTTCTGTTTAATGAGTTAAAAAATAGAAATTATGATTTGGTCGTAGACCTTCAAAATAATCTTAGATCGGCAGAGATAAGAAGGAAACTAAAAGTTAAGTCGGTAATTTTTGAGAAAAAGACTATTGATAAATTTTTCCTTGTACTTTTTAAGATAAACAGATTTAAGGGCCCGCAAGAAATTCCCAAAAGATATGGGGAAACTTTGCCGGGCTTTAGCCTTGATAACAAGGGATTGGAACTATTTTATCCAGGAGATATAAAGTCGGAGCTTAACGACGATGAAAAGTTCATTGGAATAGCCCCGGGGAGTAGACATTTCACAAAAATGTGGCCAAAGCAATATTTCATTGATTTGTGTAAAATGCTTTCAAACGATGGATTTCGCATAGTAATCTTCGGAGGTAAAAGTGACATAAATCTTTGCGCAGAGTTAGCCGAAAAAACTCCCGGTTCAATTAACTTATGTAATGACGATAAAATATTATTGACTGTGGCAAATATAAAAAAATGCAAAGTCGTTATATGTAATGATTCTGGCTTGATGCACGCTGCCACGGCAGTGGGTACGCCTGTTTTGGCTATATTTGGATCTACAGTAAGAGAATTTGGGTTTACTCCTTACAAAAGCAAAAATTTAATATTAGAAAACAAATTATTAACTTGCAGACCGTGCACGCACATTGGAAGAGAAAGCTGTCCTAAGAAACATTTTAAGTGCATGCTGGAATTGATTCCAGTTCTTGCATATTCAAAGCTGAAAGAAATTTTAAATTGATGAAAACTATTTGGTACATACTTTATAATTTTTTAATAATACCATTTCTTTATTTAGTTATAAGACTCTTAGGTTTTTTTAACAACAAAGTTAAGCGAGGCATAAAAGGAAGAGATAGAATTTTTGAGGAATTGATTTTAAATTCTGCTACCCTCGATAAATCAAAAAAATTAATATGGTTCCATTCTTCCTCCCTAGGTGAATTTGAGCAAGCAAAACCGATAATTAAGGAATTGAAAAAAGGGGACAACATAAATATCCTTATTACATTTTTCTCTCCATCAGGATATGAGAATTCAAGAAAATATCCTTATGCAGATTTAGTTTCATACATACCTTTAGACACACACTCTAACGCTGAAAGATTTATTTCAATTGTGCGTCCGGATTTAGCAGTCATGATGCGATATGATATATGGCCTAACCATGTTTGGGCAATGAGGAAGTATAATATCCCATCTATCATTGTTGATGCTACTATGAAAGACAATTCAGCAAGGAAACTTCCGTTGGCAAAAAGCTTTCATAAATATCTATTTGAAAATATTAGTACAATCCTAGCAGTTTCTGAATCCGATGTTCAAGGTTTTAAGGAGTTTAATGTACCTGCAGATCGTGTTAAAGCAGTGGGAGATACAAGATTTGACCGCGTTTATCAAAGAAGTATTGTTGCAAGAGGAAAAAATCTAATAAAAGAAAATTTACTGAAAGACAAAAATATTTTCGTCGCGGGGAGCACCTGGCAATTAGACGAAGATGTTATCCTTCCCGCATTTGCGAAATTATCTATATACGATAGTGATACAGTTATGATTATAGCTCCTCATGAGCCGACCGAAGTTCACCTCGAACGGATTGAAAATGAATTTGCGGGAACCCTTGAGACAATTCGTTTTTCTTTTATGAATAATTACAATAATGAAAGAGTGATAATAGTCGATTCGATTGGTATTTTGTTAACACTTTACACTTATGCGGATTTAGCATTCGTTGGGGGAAGCTTTAAGCAAAGTATACACAACGTGCTTGAAGCGGCAGTTTACGGAATCCCTGTAATGTTCGGACCAAAGATTGAGAATTCGCAGGAAAGCCAGCAGCTACTAAAACGAGGAGGCGGTATATTAATAAAAAATAAATCGGAAGCATACCGGCAATTACGCACGATGTTCAATAATGATAAGTTAAGGAAAGCTAAGGGGAAAATCAGCTTTGATTATGTTAAAGAAAATCTTGGCGCGACAGAAAAAATCCTTGAAGAGATTTATAAGATAATTTAGATTATTAAATTCCTTTAATCGGAATTATTTCAAATATTTTTCCTTCAAAATATTTAGATGATGAACTGTATGACCACTAATAATAAACAGAATTGCCAGCACTGTAATCCCTTTTCCGTTTACCAAACCACGCCTGCTGAAAGCTACCTCATCAAGTCCATCAAACAAAGCAATGTTTGCTTCTCTTAATGTTTTAAATTCGTTCACGAGGTTGTTTAACTTTCTTTCGTTAAAGTTAGCGTACTTAACATAATAATCTTGTTCAAAACCGGGGAGTGATTTTGTCTCACCCCTTGCAATGCACATTGCCCTGTAAGCGAAAACCCTTTCGGTATCTATAATATGACCAATTAATTCTTTAATGCTCCACTTCCCTATTGCGTATGAATAAATTCCTTTGTCTTCCGGAATCTCATCAAAATATTTTATTGTGGAACTTAATTGAGATTTCAAAATCACAATTCCATTTTCGCCTTCGACTTTGCTAATATATCCCTCATAATAGGGTGAATAATCACCTTTAACCGGTCTTGTCATAATGCTTCCTTATAATTATTTAAATTTTATACTTTTTACTCTCAAAGTTTAATCTTTAGAAAAAATCTTTAATCCAACAACACCCACAATTATTAAGGATATAAAAAATAATCTTACAAATTCTTTTGTTTCTCCGAAAAGGATTATGCCAAGTATCGCTGTGCCAACAGCTCCGATGCCTGTCCAGACTGCATAAGCGGTACCTACCGGAAGAGATTTAATTGCTATCGATAAGAGAAAGACGCTTACTGCCATTGCTACAAAAGTAAAAATAGTTGCATAAACTTTGGTGAATCCACCAGAGTATTTCATACCAATTGCCCAAGCAGTCTCAAACAATCCGGCAATAAATAAAATTAGCCACGCCATTAAAACCTCGATATATTTTTTTAAATTATTTATTCACACAAGGGGATCTTATGAAACAGTTGCAACGAAAGTATAAAAATTATTGAAGTATATCAAAGTAAATTCCGCTTGGCAGATATACAAGAAATGTCGGGAAATGATACAGCTATTTTTTATCGTTTTAGGTTGATAAAAGGACTAATCACTCAATACGTTTTGCGGAACGAAGATTTGCCCCGTTCCGCAAAAAGATTTTTTACTTTTGTACAGAAATTCTCTTTGGACCAGCTTTGAGAACATCCCCGGAAGAATCTTTTGCAAACAGTTTAAAGTTTTCAATAAACCTTGCGGCAAGAGCATCAT
>JAKBMG010000030.1 GCA_021831685.1 Bacteroidota bacterium
CATCTTCAAGATATTTTAAATTATTAGTTACAATAAATGCAAAAAATAAAAGAATTCTATCTAAAAAATAAATCGCTTTTAATTGTCATAGTATCTGCGGTTTTAATTTTACTGGCAATAGCAGAGCTTTACTTTGTGGTTGCTGTAAGAGCTCAGTCCAACGACGAATGTTGGTGGCAACCAAAGCAAATCACTAAAGATAGTTCAGCAATATTTTTTGATATGGTCAAAGTCGGCGGCGTAACCTGGGATGCCGGAATCCGTAATGGTGATCAGCTTCTTGAGATAAATAATAAACCTCTTTCAAACACTTTTGCCGCACAAATTATTTTAGATAAAGTCAAAGCAGGTGACTATGCAAATTATACAATTATAAAAGACGGCAAGATTGTTCATACTAAAGTTTATATTAAAAAATTGATTCAGATATGGAGTGTTGCAGATGTAATTCTTGCACTAATGCAAATGCTAATCGGATTTATCGTACTTATGGCTAAACCTTCCGGCAAAGCGCAACAATTGTTTTATGGAATCGGAGTATCTATGGTCTTAGGCTCTTCTATTTTCTTTTTATCTATCACATCAATTCCTGAAGTTATTAGACAAAGTCCAATCTCATTTGTTCTGATTGCATTATTTTGGTCGTTTGGTGTTGCAATTTCTCCTTTTTTGTTCCTTGCTTTCTTCTGGAACTTTCCAAAACCATTTAAACTTATTGAAAAGAAATGGGTGGTAAGGACTTTAATTATTGTCACAATTATATTAGCGCTGACAAATTTTTTATCTTTACTATTCGTTTCGGGATTATCATGGGGACAACAATCTTATTTTAGCACTCTTAGGAATTACTTAGACTCATTTACTTTATTTATAGAATTTATTGCCCTTATCTCTTTATTTATAAATTATTTCAGGCTTAAAACTAAAGAGGAGAAGAAGCCTGTACTAATAATTTTAATAGCCTTTGCCGTAGCTATTGCAGCCGTTATTTATACTGCGCGCATTGCACCGATTATCTCGGATACAGTTCTTAATTCACCCCAGTATTACACGCCTATAGTTTTAATTATAATTATCCCGATAGCTTTTGCTTATTCGATTTTCAAATATCAATTAATGGATGTAAGCGTAGTAATTAAAAATACAATGATGTATGGATTTGCAACTATCAGTATAGCTGCTATTTATTTTCTTATTATTTATATCCTTGGTCAAAGCATAAGCGTAGCTATTGGTACTCAGTTTCAAACTGCTATTGCCGGATTAATCTTTATTGTCTTTGCACTCGTCTTTCAGTCAACAAAAGATAAATTCCAGGATTTCCTTACTGCCCGCTTCTACCCGGAACAGTTTGCTTATCAAAAAGTATTAATAAAATTCAGTAATGATGTTTCAACTGTTGTGGGAACTGAGAATATACTAAGCTCAATGAAAGAGACTTTTGTTGAGTCTTTGATGCTGAATAATTTCGGTATTTTGATCAAAGAAAAGAAGTCGGATAAGTTTAATCTTGTTAAAAGTGTCGGTATTAAAAATTCAGGATTAAGTTTAGACGGAATGTTAATCGATGATTTTATTTCCGACAAATCTCTTTCTTCGACACAACCTGTTATTGAAAGAGAAGATTTTACGAAAGTTTTTCCTTCTGAAGTTCTTAACCTCACAGATGAAAATATTTATACGATCATTCCGATGGTAATAAAATCCAAAGTAATAGGATTGCTTTTGTTTGGCCTTAAACGCTCCGGCTCCCAATTTGCCGGTAAGGATATTGAGCTTTTGTATGCGGCAGCTAATCAGTCCGCAATAGCGATAGAGAACGCCCGTCTTTATCAATCCGAGGCTGAAAAATTTAAAATGGAAAGAGATCTTGACCTTGCGAGAAAAATTCAGCAGGGACTTCTTCCTACGACCATTCCAGTAATTAAAGGACTAGATATTGCAGGCGAGATGATTCCCGCCATGCAGGTCGGGGGTGATTATTTTGATCTGCTGCCTGTGTCAGAATCTAAATTATTCGTTGTTGTCGGTGATGTATCCGGAAAGGGACTGGCGGCTTCTCTTTATATGGCAAAGCTTCAAACAATGATTCAGCTATCCTGCAATGACCGCAAGTCTCCTAAAGAAATTTTAATCGAACTTAATCGCCACTTTTATAAGAGTATTGAAAGAAATTCGTTTGTAACGATGACTCTGGCACTGTTCGATAATCAAGCAAAAATACTGAAGTTCTGCCGCGCCGGTCATTTGCCGTTGCTTATGGCTTCAAACGGCAACGTAAGTTCATTTAGAACGCAAGGTATTGGCGTCGGACTGGAGAAAGGAAATATTTTTGAAAGTACTTTAACTGAAGAAGAAATCCCGTTAAAACCGGGACAAACTTTTGCATTCTTTTCCGACGGTATAACCGAAGCTATGAATGAAAATAACGATCTTTTTGGTGAAGAGAATCTCCAAATACTTTTGAAGAATAAGTCTGCATCTTCTTCGGTAGAAATTATGGACCAAATTTGGAGTGCAGTAAAAATTTTTAAAGGTGCAGCGGAGCAAAATGACGATATGACTATGGTTTTGGTCAAAGTAGCAGATGAAATTCAGTACAGAATTTGACAAACAATTTCGCCAAGGCGGAAGTAGTCTCTTAATATTTTTTGTCATTTCGAAAACCTACAGTGAGTGCGCGCCCCGTTTGCAGGGAGAAATTCCCTGAATAGAGTTTTCACCCAAATTAACCAAGTTATATCTCATCCGAATCCGCGTTGGGCCAGTCGAAATGATAAAAACCAATTTGTCATTTCGACTGGAGGAAAATCATAATATAACGCATCTCACATAGTAATCTTAAGCTTTCTCAAAATACTCGTTCCTCTATTTAATAACTGGTGTATTCAACTTTTTAAGATCTGCATGAAGTTCTTCTTCAGTAAGATGATGTTCTACGAGTTTTCCTGAGAAATATGCATCATAAGCGCTCATATCAAAATTTCCGTGACCGCTTAAGTTAAATAATATTGTCTTTGGCGTTCCTTCTTCCTTTGCTTTAAGAGCTTCCTTAACAGCGCAAGCAATTGCATGGTTTGACTCGGGTGCCGGAATAATTCCTTCAGATCTTGCAAACTTTACACCCGCTTCAAAACATTCAATTTGATGAAATGATTGAGCTTCGATTAATTTATCTTTTAATAACTGGCTAACAATTGCACCGGCTCCATGGTAACGTAATCCTCCCGCATGAATCGGCGCAGGCATAAATGTATGTCCCAGCGTGTACATTGGAATGAGTGGAGTTAAACCAACGGTATCGCCGAAGTCATATCTAAATTCTCCTTTAGTAAGCTTTGGGCAAGATGAAGGCTCTGCCGCAATGCATCTTACATTTTTGCCTTCACGGAAATTTAATCCAAGGAATGGAAATGATATCCCGGCAAAGTTTGAACCTCCTCCAAAGCAGCCGATGACAATATCAGGGAAATCTCCGGCTAATTCCATCTGTTTAATTGATTCAAGTCCAATGACAGTTTGATGCATCAGAACATGATTAAGCACACTTCCGAGAGAGTATTTAGTATCATTGCCCGTAGCAGCTCTTTCAACAGCCTCTGAAATTGCGATGCCGAGGCTTCCTGGCGAATCAGGGTCTTCTGCAAGTATTTTCCTTCCGGATTCAGTCCTATTTGTAGGGGAAGAAAAAACGTTAGCCCCCCAGGTATTCATCATAAATTTTCTATAAGGTTTTTGCTCATAGCTTATTTTTACCATATATACTTCTAAGTCGATTCCGAAATGATTACATGCAAAGCTAAGTGCGCTGCCCCATTGACCTGCGCCGGTCTCCGTTGTTATCTTTTTCACACCTTCCATTTTATTGTAATATGCTTGTGGAACTGCCGTATTTGGTTTATGCGAACCGGCAGGACTAACGCCTTCATATTTGTAATAGATTTTTGCGGGCGTGTCAAGAAGTTTTTCAAAGTTTGTAGCTCTAAAAAGAGGAGTTGGTCTCCACAATTTATAAACGTCTCTTACTTCTTCCGGTATGTCAATCCATCTTTCTTTTGATACTTCTTGTTTTATCAATTCCATTGGAAAGAGAGCAGCTAAATCTGCAGGTCCAATTGGTTGCTTAGTCCCTGGATGCAGCGGCGGTAACATCGGGTTAGGCATATCCGCTTGAATGTTATACCATTGCTCGGGAATTTCCTTTTCGGGCAGTATATACTTTTTTGTTTTTTCCATTTTTTTGTCTTTGATTTAATTATTGAATAGAATTTTATTTGCTTAACTATAACAGATCTCGTTTTGTTGAAGGTCCAACAAATTCAGTAATGAATAAATTAAGATTTCTTTCTTACCGAAATCAGATGTTTGCTGAACCGGCAGGTAGGTTTTTATGCCTTATATTCGATGCTTGCATTTTGTGCGGCAACAAATTAAAAACGTAATGATGTTTGTTCAAAATATATTTTAATTAAAAGGAAAATTCAAGTTAAAGATTAAATAGATTTTATATTCAAAACTGTGACTTGATGCTTAATGTTAGTAAAGTGCATAAAGATTTCATTGTTTAAGTTTAGGAAAAATATTTATTTTAACATCCTCACCGAATATTTATTTTACGAAAGGAAGATATAATGAAAATTAAAAATTTAGGTCGCACAGGATTAAAGGTTAGTGAAGTTTGTCTTGGTACAATGACGTTCGGATATCAATGCGATGAGAATACATCATTTGCAATTTTAAATAATGCCTGGGAAGGCGGAGTTAATTTTATAGATACTGCTGACGTTTATCCATTACCCGTTGATCCAAATACAGTTGGTGCAACCGAAGCGATAATAGGGAATTGGTTAAAAACAAATCCGGGTAGAAGACATGAAACGATTCTCGCTACAAAGTGTAACGGTAAAATGAGCGAAGCTCCAAATGATCAGGGACTCTCACGCCGCCATATTATGGATGCAATTGACGCAAGCCTAAAGCGTCTTCAAACAGATTTTGTTGATTTATACCAGGTTCACTTTTATGATCCGAATACCCCGCTTGATGAAACCTTAAGAGCTTTGGATGATATTGTCCGCGCTGGGAAGGCACGTTATATCGGATGCAGTAATTACCAGGCATATCAACTTGCCAAAGCTTTATGGAAGAGCGATAAGCTCGGAATAGAAAGATACAACTGCATTCAACCACGTTATAATATACTTTTTAGAGAATTTGAAAATGAATTATTCCCATTGTGCCGGGAAGAAGGCGTAGGGGTAATAGTCTATAATCCTTTAGCAGGTGGATTTTTAACTGGTAAACATAAACGCGATAGGGAACCGGCGGAAATGGGAAGATTTAAATTAGGTGATGCCGGTAAAATGTATCGAACCCGTTACTGGCAGGAAGCTCAATTTGATGCTGTCGATAAAATGAAAAAATATTTTGAGAAGAAAAATAAATCATTAACACATGTTTCATTAGCTTGGGTATTGAATAATCCTGTGATAACTTCGGCAATTATCGGAGCGAGTAAACCCGAACAACTTAATGACAGTCTCAAAGCAATCGAAGTCAAATTAGATGATGAAGAGATAGAATTCCTAAATACTTTATGGTATGATTTACCGAAAATTAATGATCCGAAATTTGCATTGAGATGATTAAATTAAAATTGTGAAATAAAAAAGCTCAATCGTTTATTGATTGAGCTTTAAGTACCGAAGGCCGGACTCGAACCGGCACCTGGTGTGAGCCAGACTGGATTTTGAGTCCAGCGCGTCTACCAATTCCGCCACTTCGGCAACAATTAAAATTTAATAACCAATTTTGATTCTCACCGTGTCTACTAACTTTCCATCAACTATTCTTAAACTTGATCTTCTCGCATCGGTAAAAATTAATCTAAAATTAGTGGCGTAAATCTATGGTTAATTCATTTTATTATCAAGTAGATATCTACCGAAAGTTGATATTACAGGGATGAACAAATGTATTCCGGGTTGTTTGCATTTCCCTTGGATTATAGATAATTTTATACAATAATACAGGGATGATTATGATTAAGTTGATGGTCTTAAAATATTTATTGCCATGTAATTTACTGGCTGTACTACTTTTTACGGGCTGCAGTAATCAATATATTGAAAAAGAATTTAATTCAAAGGAGGTTTATTATTCAACAATTAACCGGAGAATAAAAGATAGAAATACAGAAATAAGCTTTATAAATGGGAAGAATGTAAGCAGTGATGATATTCATATCAGTCAGGATTCGGTTTACTGGAAACAACAGTATACGGAAATGCGCCGCACTTCAGTTCCTCTTGCACTTACAAAAATAATAAATTACAATTCTTATGTTTCTCAAAACCATGTGAAATTCAATGGAAGCATTCAATTAAAAAACGATTCTATAATTGATGTACAAAATGCCGAATTCTTAAAAGACACAATAAGTTACTTCTGGGTGCATGAAAAAATGTTTTCCAAGCCGGTTGTGGATGTAAATTCTATATCATTCAGTGATCATTGGAAAGGACTAGCGCAGTATGGATTTGCCGGAATGTTTGCAGGCGGCGTTATAGGTTATAAAGCCGGGAATGATGCGGGAATAAGAGAACGTGATCCTATTTTGGGAATGATGGCGGGTTCTATTCTATTTGGTCTTGGCGGTATAATAGTGGGAGTAATTACAGGTAGTTCGCAGAATTATGTATTAAATGATAATGATTCGGAAACATTAAAGTTTATTAGGAGGTTCGGCTTGATAACAGGTATGACTTCTTCCACCTTATACGGAGGATTTTCAGACAGGAGAAGTTTTACAGCAAGATCATTAGAACAGTATTCATTTGGTCTATATTATTTATATGATATTAATCGTGTACTGAAGCTAAGACCTGAATTAATTTATTGCATAAAAGGTGGCAATTATGATTATGGGAACTCTGGAAGCACAAACAATTATTATTATTATTATGGGGGCACATCAACGGTTTACCTTGATGTAATAGAGATACCGGTGCTTATTCAAATAGACCCGTTTCCTTCGCGCAATCAATTCCTGAAGATATTTGCAGGCCCATCAATAAATATTCCGCTGAAGGGTGAGTTGGATGAATATTTTCTCGGTCCTCAGGATAATGTATATCCAAATTCTATAGAGAAGTTTAATGCTAAACCTTATGTTAGTATTGTCTATGGCTTTGGAGTGAAGTGGGATCGACATTTCTCAACGGAACTTCTATTCGACTCCGGGCTTACAAGCTTAGGGAGTGTAGGAATGTCCGACGGAACGGAATTAAATTTACGTCAAGATAATATTTTAATATGTACGACTTTTACTTTATAAAACTGATACTTTATAAAACTGAAAAAGTGCTGAACCCATCTACCCCAATAGGATTTAATAAACCTGTTGATATACTTATCAGCGGCTCGAGCTTTAGCGCTGTCGGACTGTTTCCTGAGTTATTAAGATAATTACCAAATATGACCTTAATATGTGATCCTACTTAGGAAATCTTTAGAATAAAGTATAAACAACACCAAGCTGCAAAGTTTGTTTCATTTGCGTTGTAAGCGATTGGTCTTTCTGATAAATTAAAAGAAAGCCGAGGTTTACATTAAGCCAGCTGTTTACCTTAGCAACTATTGAATTATCCCATCGAACGTCCCATACATCAAGGTTTTGGAATCTTGTAAACAATGTGAGGCTGCTATTAAGCATTAAATTTTCCGCAATCTGCACATTACCGGAAGTTACAGATTGTAAGCCGATTTCTAATTTAAATGCTTCAACTTTAGTAGTCGTAGGGTCGTCAGTGTATTGTCTGTTGTGATTTGTAAATACTTCTTGCAATCCAAGACCAAGTCTGGTTTTGAATCCAACTAATTTGTTGTATTCAAAACCGGCGCTTTGTACAACATAACCCGGATCGAAAAAATTTGCAATTTCTATTGATTGATTGCCGTTATAATTAAAACCGGGAGCAATAGAAGTTGTTATTATATTGCTAAAGAAAGGATCGAATATCCAGTCAATTTTTTTTGAGAGGACACTTTCAAGATAAAATTCGTTATCATTAGTTCTAATTTCTTGCCCGCCCAATTTTGTTCTTCCGTATGCCAATTTCAAATTGTTCGAAAGGTTCCAATCATCGCTTTGATAGTTATATCCTAAATTCCCGGTAATTGTCCACGTCAAAGAATTTTCACCGCCTTGTGTCCAGTTACTAAGAGCTAATTGACTTATATTAAGCCCCGCAATCGCTTTTGGAATCCACCCGGTAAATTTGGCTGTATCTTTTTGCCCGAATAATGAGAGGTTGGTTAAAAAGAAAATTGCCACTGCAAGAAGTAATTTATTTTTCATGAGCTACTCCATATTTTTATTATAAAATATACAAAAAATGACAGAAATAGGGAGTGATGACAACTAATAACGATATTGAATAAAGAAAATTTATATCAATCCGGAGTCATTTATAATGGGCAGTTCTAAAAACTATCTTTTATGAAAATTTAACGCAGAGAACTTGCCTGCTGGCAAGCTCATTAGATACGACACACAAATAATTGTCATTTCGAATCCGGCTTAAGCCGGTGAGAAATCCCCTTGTAAAGCTTAGATGGTCGAATTGAACATGGGATTTCTCCTTCGAGGACTCAGTCGAAATGACACAATCTTTTTTTTGTCATTTCGAATCTGCCTTCTTCAGGCAAATATTGAAGTTTTTAGAAGTGCCCCATATGCTATTCTCAAGATAACTATTCTCTCGGATTATCTTTACGCCACCGTCTTATATATTCTGCAATTTCTGTTGTCACCGCGCCGGGGGTAAATATCTCTCCTACTCCCATTCTTTTTAGCGCCTCAATATCTTCATCGGGAATTATTCCTCCGCCGGTCAGTAGTACATCCGTCAATCCCTTTTCTTTCATAAGATTTAAGATTTTAGGAAAAATAGTCATGTGTGCGCCCGATAAAATACTAATACCGATGACATCAACATCTTCCTGCAACGCAGCTTCTACTATCATCTCAGGAGTTTGTCTTAACCCTGTATAAATTACTTCCATCCCTGCATCTCTAAGTGCGGCGGCTATAATTTTTGCGCCTCTATCATGTCCGTCAAGTCCTGCTTTTGCTACTAGCACTCTAATTTTATTTTCCATTGTTCCCTCAATCTATAATTTTAGTTCAATTCTAATTTTATCGGCAAAGTCTTTCATTGAATTATTTTCATAATTCTTAAATATTGGTCTAAATGCAAAATTGTCTTCGTCAAATCTTGGAATGATGTGGAAATGAAAATGAAAGACCGATTGTCCTGCAGCTACACCATTATTGGTAATAATATTAAAGCCGTCCGGTTTTATACTGCTAAAAATCGCTGAAGTAATTTTTTGAGTTGCTTTTATAATTTCATCCAATTCATTTTCGGGGATAGTAAGGAAATTTGTGTAATGATTCTTAGGTATAACGAGAGCGTGGCCTAAGTTAACAGGTCGAATATCAAGAAATGAAATTACGTGGTCATTCTCATAGAGAATTTCTGCTTTGGCTTTCTTTTCAATTATTTGGCAAAAGATACAATTCATATATGAAAAATAGTTATTAAAAAGCATTCCGGCAATCTAAAATCTGCGTCAGTCAATACTCAAATATTTTCTTCGTTTTCCAAAGACGCCGAATATACCGCCGGTGTGAAGGAACAATATTTTCTTTCCCATATCTCTTTTCAGGATATTCTCATAATAACCCACAAATGCTTTCCCGGTGTATGCAGGGTCTAAAATAATTCCCGACTCACTCGCAAATCTTTTTATAAGAGTAAGCTTATTATCATTAATATTTTTGTAACCTTCGGTTGAATATCCGTCAACTATTTCTAAATTATCTTCCCGGATTTTACATGGCAATTTATAATCCAAAACGCAGCCCTCGGCAAGATCAATAATTCTCTTTTTAATTTTTTCTTTTGAGTAAAGAACGTTGACTGCAAATATTTTAAGATTAAGGTTTAGTAATGCAGTTCCTACCAACAAACCAGCCGCAGTTCCCCCTGAACCTGATGCCGCAAATATGCCTTGAAGTTTTTTTATTTCGATTTGAGTCTTTAATTCTTCAATGAAGTTAATATATCCCCAAATTCCAAGCGTGGTTGAACCACCTTCAGGAATAACGAAAACTTTTTTACCTTGTTTAATTAGTTTTGCTCTTTCTTCAGACATAATTTGATTTACATTTTCAAAGCTGTTTTTACTAAGAAAGGATATCTCCGTACCTAAGAATTTGTCGATAAATAAATTGCCGTCAGCGTTTCCAGAGTCTTTTCCCCAAAGAAATAGCTTTGACTTCATACCGTATTTTGCAGCCGCAATAACTGTCGCTCTGGCATGGTTTGATTGATCTCCGCCCGTTGTAAAAATATAATCTGATTTTTCTTTCTTTGCCTGATAAATTAGGTATTCTAACTTCCTTACTTTATTCCCCGAAAGTTCAACTCCGGTAAGGTCGTCGCGCTTTATTAAAAAAAGTTTTTCGTCAAATTTGATTTTTTCTATTGGTGTCGGAATGTTTGCGATTGAAATTCTTTTAGGAATTATCATGGCTATTCTTCAATATTTCTTATATACCTGTTGTAATATATCCTCGCTCTTTCAAGGTCTTCAGGTGTATCTATGGCAAGGTTATCAAATTCCGTTACTACAACTTTAATCTTAATGCCGTTTTCCAGCATCCGCAGTTGTTCAAGTTTTTCGGTCTTCTCAAGGTCAGTCGGTTCTAGCGATGTAAATCTTAGAAGGGAGTCTTTCCTGTATACGTAGAGCCCAATGTGTTTATAAATTTCAGCGTTGTTAATCCTTTCAAAATTTGTCTTTGCGTCTCTTACAAAAGGAATTGCCGAACGGGAGAAATAAAGAGCATTATTCTGGTAATCAAAAACTACCTTGGGAATTGATGGTGATTTTAGTTCATATATCGTTTCAATCCTCTTGGCAAGTGTGGTAACGTTTACGGATTTATCAAACAGAAGCGGCTCTATTGCCTGATCTATCATGTCCCCCTGTATAAAAGGCTCATCGCCTTGAATATTCACGATTATTTTGGCTGAAGATAATGTTTTTGCTACGAATGCAATTCTATCGGAACCTGTCATAATCTCCTTAGGCGTTATTACTACTTTAGCACCAAAGTTTCTTGCGACCTTTGCCACCTTTTCATCGTCAACGGCAATAATAATTTCATTTATTAGTTTTGATTTAAGAGAGCTTTCGTATGTATGCTGTATCATTGGTTTCCCGCCGATATCTGCCAGCGGTTTCCCTAATAATCTTGAAGAAGCAAATCTGGCTGGAATAATTCCGACAATCATAATTTTAATTAAATGTTTATAAAATTTCGAAGTAAGAAAAATATATTATATACTGCCGATTACTTTCGGTACTTTGAAAAATGATTCATCATTATCGGGCGCATTCTTTAATGCTTCTTCTGTAGTGATTGAAGGCTTAACTACGTCGTCTCTAAATACGTTGACCCCTTCTACCGGATGTGAAAGTGGTTCAATATCATCGGTGTTAAGTTCATTTAATTTATCGACGTAACTTAAAATTTCGTTCAAGTCTTTTGTAAAGCTTTCAAGTTCTTCACTGTTAAATTTTAAACGCGCAAGTTCCGATATATATTCAACGTCTTTTCTTGTTACAGACATAATTAACCTTCTTCTTTAATGTTTTGGATTACAATGTTCCTAACTTTTTCCATCAACTCAATTTCGTCTTTTCTTGATTTTATATAATCCGTAGCAATAGCTTTATCAAAATGAACGTGAATTGTTCCTTTTTTGATTTTAAATTTTCCTTTTGGTAATATTTTATCGGTTCCGCTAAGAGTGACGGGTATTATAGGGAAACCAGCGTGAGCTGCGAGGTAAAATGCTCCTCGCTTAAATGGTTGAACTTCGCCTGTCTTGCTCCGCGTTCCTTCTGCAAATAATAACACCGAGAATTTTTTTTGCGACATCACCATTTTAGCTTTTTCAATACTCTTTAATGCCTTCTCAACATTCTGCCGGTCGATCATGATATATGGACCAAGCCTCATCTGCCAGCCGAACAAAGGAATTTTGCCGATTTCCTTTTTAAATACAATGCTTGCAGAAGTTGGTATTGTGTATTGCAATGCAGGGATATCAAGCTGACTGCTATGGTTCGAAACAAAAATATAAACGGAATCTTTATCAACGTTTTCCAACCCGTTTACTTCAACCTTTATTCCGCTTATAAGCAAAGTCCCTTTTGAAAATACGCGTGATAACCAAAAATAAGATTTGAAACTCCTGTCAGTAATCGAAAAGATTAAAGCAAGAAACGAGCATAAAATTGTATATAGAACGATAAAAATTAATTTAAGATATGAGAGCACTTACTCTCCCTGATAAGTTAAATTATCTTTAATGATTTCTTCACCTAACTTTAGACTTTTAGAATATCTTTTTATCGCATCAATCCTTCTGCCGATTGAAGGATGGCTGTAGAAAAACCATTCTATTAAAGGATGAGGAGCTATATCTCCCAAATTTTGTTTAGTCAATTTTTCAAGAGTAGAAATAAAAGCTAAAGTTTTCTTTGTGGATGATATGGCGTATTCATCTGCCTCGTATTCAAATCTTCTGGATAAAATATTTGTAAGCGGTGTCTGAACAAGCCCTATCAAAAGCATCCATAAAATAAGTAATGGCAAAGCGGCAATTTCTTTAATAGAACTAAAATTAAACCAGAGAATTGAATGGGAATAAAAATAGGAAATTAAAAAAAATGTCAAAAAGCTTGCGGCAGTTCCAATTGCTATATTTTTAATAATGTGTTTTCGCTTGTAATGTCCTAACTCGTGTGCAATAACTGTTTCAATTTCATCATTCGTATATTGCTCAATTAAATTATCGCCTAAAAGAATTCTTTTTGATTTTCCTAAACCGGTAAAAGCAGCATTAGCTTTTTTCGTATTCTTGCTCATATTAAATCTATAAACATTCCCAACTTTTATTCCCGCATCCTTTGCGAGATTCTGAATTTTTGTTTTTAATTCGGTGTCTTCAATAGGAGTAATTTTGTAAAACAAAGGTAAAATCAACACCGGAAGGATCCGGGCAAGAATTACTGAAATTATAAATAACCCAATTGCAAAAGGCAGCCACCAAAGATTGCCGTACCTATTAAGCACAAAGAAAAATAGCAATAGTATTGGCACACTAATAATTATTGAGACAAGAAGAGCTTTTATGCCTTCCCAAATCCACTTTATAAAAGTTTGATTCGAAAGATTATATTTATGCTCAAGGTAAAAATCAGTGTAATAATTTATTGGAAAGAAAATTATTGAGAATGCAGCTCCTGCAGAGAAAATGAAAGCTATAAATAGCAGATATTTGTTTTGAACGTAAATTGCCAAATATTGCTGAAGTGCAAGACTCAACCCGCTTGACACAAAAATAAAAATCAGCAAAAATGTTGCAATGCCTTTTGCTACACTAAAAAAAATCTTAGTATTGTTATACTTTTTGGAATTCATGACTTTAAAATAACTACTCTTGCTTAGTGAAGCAATTAGAATTTTATTTTATCCGGAGAGAGTAAGATTAAATTACGCCCACTTCATTTTGTGGAAGCCACCCGACCTTACCGTCGATAAGCTTTATCTTATACCAGTTGTCAACTTTATCTTCCACTTTTACTTTTAACCCTTCATGAATAATAAATGCATCATTGGCGTTTGGGTCTGGCGAAAGTTTGACATCTACGATTGGCTCCACTATTATCCCGCTTTTTGTAGAAAACTCACTTTGAAATTTTATTACTAGAATAAATACAGCAAAAACCAAAACTAAAAGTGAAAGTGCGGCAGAGTAAAATGTATATTTTTGAAACCTGGTTCTTCTGACAAAAAAGTAAGCGCCTACAGAAATTAGGAAAATCCAGTAAAAAACATAAGCAAAATTTTTCCACCCTACTATCGTAAATACAGCCAGTAAGTCGTCCCACCACTGGTAAAGGAAAAAGGGGGGAACCGTATCAATTTTATCAACGGTTTTTGAATTAGCAATTAAGAGGTTATGAATAACATCTTCATCTCCCGGAGAAAGCCTTAAGGCCTTTTCATAATAGAAAATAGCGTAGCCTATTTTATTCTCCCTGTAAAAAGAATTACCAAGGTTATAGTAGACCGAAACACCTTCATAACCTTGGCCTAAAATATTTTGATAAGCTGAAATTGCTTTGTCATATTGCTTTTGTTGATAGAAGTTATTTCCTTGATCTATCAGGTTGTCAATTGCCGCTGATTTAGGGAATAAAGATGTTGTGCCAAATAATGCCAAAAGAAATAAAAGCGATATTTTAATTTTAGAATTTTTCATCTTAAAAATTATTATGAATATTTTTTAGGCGATAATGATTTTTCCAACTCAATAATTACGTTGGTCATTTCATTATACATTTCGTGCATCTCTGTTGAGATGTTTCCGCTGGGTGCAAAACGCGCATATTCGCATTTCTCCGTACAATTTTTCAGGCTAAGAAGTAGTGACCCATCAACATTTTTCTTATTCAATTCTTCTGCGGCTTTATCGAGAGAAATTTCTGCTTTTGAAATATGAAGCTTATCTTCCAGATACCCGAATAATGCTAAAGAAATTTCAGAGTAAAATCCTTCTTGATTATTTGCTTCCATTAACGTCTTAGCCGTTTTAAATCTGGTTCGAGCTATTTTTTCGGCACGCTGATAACGAAGCAGTTGCAAATTACCTGCTAACTTGTCATTTTTTCTTTTCCATGAGACCAATCCAACCAAAGCTACAAAAGGAATAAAGACCGATGACCAAAAACCAAAGCCGAAGATCCCTTCACTTCCGATTCTTGAAATGTCGCCCGGGGAGGTCTTTATATAACGAATATCCTGGTCAATTACTTTAATGTCTTCTTTTGAATAACCTGCCAAGCTTTGAGCGGAAGCCGGTCCTTGTGCTACGTTTATTGTATATGGTTGTGTCGATATTGTAACATATTCATGTTTAGACGGATTAAAATATGTAAACTTGACAGGCGGAATTTCTTTTTTGCCCGTTGTTCTTGGAACTATTAGATAGTCAATCGTTTTTGAACCGTTAATTGCCCCAGTGCGGTTTACCTGGTCTGTAGTTTTAGGCTCGTACTGCTCTAATCCTGTCGGCAATTTTACTTCCGGCAAATTAAGCAATTGAATGTTCCCGGTTCCGCTTATGTTAATTTTTAGATCAACAGGCTGATTAGTTTTTGTATCGGTTTTATCAAGCTGCGAATTTATCGTGTAATCTCCAACAGCTCCGTTAAAACTCTTGGGTACATTTTGGTTAGGAAGCGGCAAAATTTTTATACGCAGCGTATTGGATTTCGCATCATAATTAACTGCTTGGGTACTGTTAAAAAAAGGATCATTAAAGAAATCGTCAAAAATATTTCCGCTTTGTCTTCTGCGTTGAATTTGTACCGGGACATTCAATTCAAATGGAGTAACGGATAATTCACCAAGCTGAGTAGGGAAGAGAGCTACTTTTTTTAATATACCAACGCGATATTGTTTGCCGTTAAATACTTCTGTCTTGAAAGTAATATTGTTAGGAACGGTAATTTCTTCGGACCAGAATCCTTCATACGAAGGAAGCTTAGACACACTCATTTGCGAGGCAATCCCAAGCCTTGTGTAAAGCTCATATGTCACGGTTACCTGTTGACCCATGTAAGCTTGATCGTGATCTGCAACGGCACGGACAAATAAATTTTCTCCTATTTCTTTATTTGAAATCGTACTGTTGCTCTGTGCTTGTGTGTTTTGCTTGGGTGATCCTTTTACTACTGTAATTGCTACCGGGTTAGATTTAAATATTTTCCCGTTATAATTAATTGATGCACTTTGAATTGTAAATTTTCCCATTCCCTTTGCCTGCAGATAATAGCTGTACGTCTTTGAACCTGAAACTGAGCTGTTTATTATTTGCATACTAGTCGATTCATTCGGACCGGAAAGAATCATGAAATTGTAAAAATTAGGGGGGGTAAAACTTTTGATTCCGTTTATATCCTGACCGGAAAAAGTAAATGAAATTTGAAATTGATCGCTAACCCCAACGGTTGTATTGCTAACCGAGGCATTGAAAGTCTGCGCTATTACTGCAGCCTGACAAAGTATCATTATTAAAAATATTTTAAGATAATTTTTATTCATATTCTGCTTATCTTGCTTTACCTTTTAACCAACCTTTAATCTTTCAATTAAAAATATTATAAACTTCTTACCTACCAATCTTTATCCGTTTTAATAGGTGTGCCCTTTATTTTTCTTAATTGCTTCTGCATACTCTTTTCATCGTGGTTTAATGCATTTAAAATCGATTCAGCTTGCTGCTTGGAAATTTTATCCGGTTGCTGCCCGCTATTACCTTGCTGTTGTTGGTTCTTATTTTGGTTTTGCTGATTATTGTTTTGATTCTGCTTCTGCTTCTGCTGATTCTGGTCCTTGTTTTGTTTATTCTGATTCTTGTTTTGATTCTGTTTATTCTTATTATTTTTATTATTCTTGTTGTTCTTATTATTTTTATTATTCTTGTTGTTCTTATTATTTTTATTATTCTTGTTGTTCTTATTATTTTTATTATTAGGATTTTTCATTAACGAAAGCGCATAGGATAAATTGTATTTTGTATCTTGATCGTTAGGATTAAGCTTTAATGAGTTTTCATAAGCTTCAACGCTTTCTTTCAATTTATTAGATTTCAGGAAAGAATTCCCTATGTTATGATAAACTTTAGCTTTTAGCTCTTTGTCGTTTGTTTTAGCCAATGCTGACGAATAAGATTTTAATGCGTTGGGGTAATTTTTTTCCTTATAAAACGAATCGCCTAAATTAAAATTTGCTTGAAAATTATTCGGTGATTTGCCCAACCCTTTTTTAAATTCAACTTCTGAATCTGTTATTTTCCCTTCTTTATATAAATCAACACCTTTGTTTACATACGATCGTGTGCTTTGAGCAAAAATGAATTTGCTGTTTACCAAAACCAATAAAAATATGAATGATAATATTTGTTTCTTCATAAAATTATTTCTGAGTTATTCAATTCCAAAACGTTTATTGAGCTTAGTAACCCAGGGAGATTTCTTCTCACTCATAAAATATTCAGCTACTAAAAGAATAATGGCAATGGCCAAAAAATAATAGAATCTATCTTCGTAATCGGTGACTCTTTTCTCACCGAATTGTGTTTTTCTTAGAGACGACAAATCTTTATAAATTAGATCTAACTCGTCTTGATAATTTGCACCTCGGAAATATTTGCCGTGAGCTATTTCGGCTATTTTTTTTAATGTGCCTTCATGAAGTTTTGTTATTACCGTATTTCCATTTTCATCAGTCTTAAAACCCGTCTGCTGTCCTTGTTGATTAAAGATCGGTATAGGAACACCATCGGGCGAACCTAAACCAATGGTGTAAATCATGATACCTTTTTTAGCTGCATCAGTAGCGGCTTCGGTTACGTCGCCTTGATGATCTTCGCCGTCTGTAATTAGGATTTCAACTTTTTCAGTTTTAGACGAATAGTCAAAAGATTTTGTTGCAAGGTTTATTGCCGCGGCAATAGCTGTCCCGGGTTGCGGAACGGAGTTTTCATCAACTGCATCTAGGAATAACTTCGCAGCCGAATAATCTGACGTTAATGGGAATTGCACATATGCCTGTCCTGCAAAGATGATTAGTCCAATTCTATCTCCATGTAATTTCTGCATTAAGTTTGCAATCTCAAACTTGGCTTTTTCAAGTCTGCTCGGTTTGATATCCTGTGCCTGCATACTTAATGAAACATCAAGCATAATATAAACGTCAATTCCACTTTCCTTTACATTCTCAACTTTTGTTCCGATCTGCGGATCTGCGGCAGCTATAATTAGGAAAACCATAGCAAGTGATATCAGACTAAATTTTATCAAACTCTTCATTTTGCTGTATGCCGGAAGAAGTACAGGGTGAAGTTTTTCTTCTGCAAACTTTGCAAGCATCCTTTTCCTTTTCCTTGCCAGATACCAATACAACACTGCAAGGAGCGGAACTAAATATAGAGCATACAGATATTCCGGATGTGCTAATCTTAACATAAAATATTTATTTTTTTTCTTTCAAAATGAATTTCATCTTTATTTATTTTACGGCAACTTTCTTAAAACCGTTTTTGATAAACCAATTTCAAGCAAAAGTAAAATAAATCCTGCTCCAAGCCATCCGTAGAAAAGTTCTTCCGCATGACTGTATGAGGTTACCTCTATTTTTGATTTTTCCAGTCTATCAATCTTATTATAAATTGCTTGCAGGGTACGATTATCGGTCGCTCTAAAATATTGTCCGCCGGTTATTTGCGCAATCTTTGTAAGAAGCCCTTCATCAATCTGTACCGGCATCATCTGGTATCTGATACCGAAAGGAGTTTGCACAGGATATGGGGCTTCGCCGTTTGTGCCTACGCCGATTGTATAAACTCTTATTCCGAATGTTTTAGCAATATCTGCTGCAGTAAGCGGGTCAATTTCGCCCGCATTATTAACACCGTCTGTCAATAAAATAATAACTTTGCTTTTTGCCTTGCTGTCTTTCAGCCTGTTAACTGCGTCGGCAATTCCGTTCCCAATTGCCGTTCCGTCGGGTATCATTCCCGGCTCTACTTCACTAAGAAGATGAAGCAGCACGGGGTAATCAACCGTAAGCGGGCATTGAGTAAAAGCATCGTGAGAGAAAATAACTAAACCGATTCTATCCGAAGTTCTGCCCTTTATAAATTTTGCGATCACATTTTTAGCTGCTTCAACCCGGTTTGGTTTAAAATCTTCTGATATCATACTTCCCGAAATATCAAGCGCCATTACGATATCAATTCCCTCCGTTGTAATATTCTCTCCTGAAGAATAATCTTGAGGGCGAGCAAGTGCCACAATAAACAATCCAACAGCTAATGTTCTAAGGACAAAAGGGAGGTGCCTTAATTTTTCTTTCCAGGTTACTGGAAATCCTTCAAATACTTTTATGGATGAAAAATTTATTGAAGGTTGATTTTGCCTTCCCTTAAACCAGTACCAAAAAATCATAATAGGGACTAATAAAAGAAAGAATAGAATCCACGGATAGGCAAACGTTATATTACGGAACATTTGCTACCTCCGGTTTTTCCTCTTTCTTTTCTGTCGGGACGGTTTTGTTTACAATCTCATAAGCTTGTTTTAGCATTTCTTCATTAACAGAATTTAGCGGAATAAATTTGGCAAACTTTACCATGTCGGCGTTGTTTAGAAAATCTTTTGTGACATTCAGTATAACTTCAGCATCGCTTCTGCGTTTTAAAAGTTCAAGTGCCTCTGAAGTAGTTAACTCCAATGCAGGTAGCTGATACCGCTTTTCAAAATAACGCCGGATAATTTCTGTTATGCTTGAGTGATATTCTTTTATAAATCCTTGCTGCCAAAGTTTTTTCTCTTCTAAATCATGCAATGAATTTAACGCAACTTCATGCGGAGTAAGTGTGATAATTTTTTGAATTTCAGGTATAAGTGATCTCTTCTTGAGATAACGCCGGATTAGTAAGTAAGCAGCTAAAAGAATAATTATTCCGGCGAGAGCCCACAGCAAAATCAATTTCCAATCAAGAGGAATTTTAATGGGAGCTTTAACGTCTTTTATTTTGCCGCCGGGATTGATTTTTAATGTGCTTACTAAAACCTGAACCGGGTTTGTCGACAAGCTCTGAAATGCAGTGTCGCTGCTCCCTTTATATTGAATAGAAACCGGCGGAATTAAAACAAGGGCAGAATCATAACCGGATAAAATATATTTATATGTCGAAGTAATTGCCCCGTTATTATCTGTATCAAATGAGGTATCTTTCTTTATTACCACAAGTGCGCCGATCGTATCTTGAATTGTAGGAGGAATTATGTTTTCTTTTTTATCATGCTGAACTTGAATAGTAAAATTGATATAATCACCGACGAGGTAGTCTTTTTTATCGGTAGATGCGTTAGCAGTTACGGTTTGTCCAAAGGAACTGAATGAACTAAGTAAAAGTAAAATTATGGGGAAATATATTTTTCTTACCATCTTTTTTCACGCAGTCTGAAAAATTGCACAAGTGGTTTAATGTAGTTTTGCCCGGTTTGAATTTTTATGCTGTCAACCCTGCTTGTCAAGAAAAGGGTTTTTTGTTGGGCAGATTTCTTTTCACGCATTTCTTTTAGTAAAAATTGATTAACAGGATTACTGGTGTCAATCCACCGCTCATGTCCTGTTTCGGCATCGGTAAACCTTATAACTCCTACCTTAGGGATATCTTCTTCGCGCTTGTCATTTAGAACAATCCCAATTAAATCATGCCTCTTTCCCACAACCCTAAGGATTTTTTCAAAACCCGAATCCATAAAATCCGAAAGAAGAAAAACTATGCTCCTTTTTTTGATGGCATTGTTCATATATTCTAAAGCACCCCTAAGATTAGTAGATTTTCCTTCGGGTTCAAAGGATAATACTTCACGGATAATTCTTAGAACATGCTTATTTCCTTTTCTCGGCGGAACAAATTTCTCAATTTTATCTGTAAATAAAATTAATCCAACCTTGTCATTATTCTTCAAGGCGGAGAATGCCAGGATGGCGCTTAACTCTGCTGCTACTTCCTGTTTTGTCTTGTCGGCAGAGCCAAAATTTAAAGAGCCGCTTAAATCAACCATCAAGATAACGGTTAGTTCCCGCTCTTCTTCAAAAACTTTAATGAATGGATGTCCGAAACGTGCCGTAACATTCCAATCTATATTTCTGATGTCGTCTCCAAATTGATATTCGCGCACTTCGGAGAATTCCATTCCTCTTCCTTTAAATACCGAATGATATTCACCCGAAAAAACTTGATTAACAAGTCCTTTGGTGCGTATTTCGATTTGTCTAACTTGTTTTAATATTTCTTTGGTAAACACAGTTTAAGCACTTTTTAATTTTTGATATTTGTTGTTTCGCTTTTTGCCTTTGAACTTTATTTATGGTACTTCAACTTTATTCAAAATTTCTTGAATAACATTTTCTGAAGTTAATTCTTCAGCTTCTGCTTCGTATGTAACGGCAATCCTATGACGCAAGACATCAAGGCAAATGCCTCTAACGTCTTCAGGGATTACATAACCTCTTCGCTTAATAAATGCCATAGCCTTAGCGCCAAGTGCTAAATTAATAGTGGCTCTGGGCGATGCTCCGTAGCTTATCAAATCACTTAATTTTTCTAAGCCGAAATCTTTCGGCGAACGGGAAGCAAAAACTATATCCAGGATATATTTTTCAATCTTCTCATCAACATAAATTTCATGAATTAAGTTTCGTGCATTAAGTATATCTGCTGGAGAAATTACCGGTTGTACAAGATTCTCAACACCGTCAACATTTTGCTTCATGATTTTCAATTCTTCTTCGCGAGTTGGATACGATATTTTTATCTTCAACATAAATCTATCTACCTGCGCTTCAGGAAGTGGATAGGTGCCTTCTTGTTCAATAGGGTTTTGCGTCGCAAGTACAAGGAAAGGTTCTTCTAGTTTGAATGTCTGGTCGCCTATAGTTATTTGGCGTTCCTGCATGGCTTCAAGTAAAGCGCTTTGAACTTTTGCGGGAGCGCGGTTTATTTCATCCGCTAAAATAAAGTTTGAAAAGATTGGCCCTTTGCGGATGAAAAAATTCCCGTCTTTCTGATTGTATATCATCGTTCCGATTAAATCTGCGGGAAGTAAATCGGGAGTAAATTGTATCCTTTGATATTTTGCTTTCATTGCCGAAGCGAGTGTCTTTATAGCAAGTGTCTTTGCAAGACCGGGTACACCTTCAAGAAGTATATGACCGTTGCCCAACAATCCTACAATTAATCTTTCAACCATTTGTTTTTGTCCGACAATTACCTTGCTGATTTCATTCATCAGCAAATCAACAAAGGCGCTCTCCTGTTTTATTTTTTCATTTAATGCAGCAATATCCAATGTATACCTCTTAAATTTTTTTTAATTGTTTTACTTATTAGAAAAGTAATGAGATTAGACGCATGACAAATTAAAAAGGTTGCGTTTCTTTTGCAATGCAAAGAATGTTGTTATAGCACTCTAAAAACAGCAAACTTTAAATAAACCGTCTCCGGCATCGCCGGAATTACCGGATGGTCAGTTGATGCGCCATTATAATTTATCAACTGGATTCTCTTCTGAAGCTTCACAGCCGCGTTATTTACTATCTGAATGAATTCTTCTTTTTCAAGATGATGCGAGCAAGATGAAGTAACTAAGATTCCGTTGTTAGAGACAAGTTGAAGCGCCATCCGGTTTAATTTCTCATAGCCTTTTTTTGCTGTAGAAAGAGTTTTCTTGCTTTTTGCAAACGCCGGAGGGTCAATCATTACAACGTCAAACTTTTTACCTTCGGGTAGCAATTTTCCCATGTAATCAAAAACATCACTTACAACAAATTCCGCTTGATTGACAAGATTGTTAAGTCCAAAATTAGATTTTGCGTTTTCAATTTCTGATGCCGATGAATCAACAAAGGTCACGGATGAAGCTCCGGCTTTTGCTGCATGGAGCCCGAATCCTCCTGAATTACAAAAAGCGTCAAGGACAGTTTTTCCGTTAACGAACTTTTCGATGAAGGATCTGTTATCGTTCTGATCAAAATAGAAACCTGTTTTATGGCTCTTTTGAAAATCAATTCTAAATTTGATAGACCCGTCGTCAATAATTTCACTTGTCGATTCGCCTAAAAATATTTCATCAGCTTCGGGTAAGCCTTCAAGCGTCCGGAAGTAGGTTTCATTCTTTGTGAAAATATTTTTTGCGTTAAAATCATTTTGCAGCACTGAAATTACTGCGGCAATATTTTTTTGCATACCCGCTGAATAAATCTGCAAAACAAATGTATCGTTGTATTTGTCAATAATTAGACCGGGCATTAAATCGCTTTCGCTAAAGATAAGTCTGAATGAATTCCTTTCCGGATAAAATAATTTTCTTAGCGCAAAAGCGTCTTTAATTTTGATTTCTACAAATTCACGGAAATTGTCAATTTGCGCCTTGTCTAAAAGCCTGACTGCAATCAGCGAATTTTTGTTATAAAAACCTGTACCGATAAAATTATTTCGCGCATCAAAGATTTCTACTAAATCACCATTGTCTGCCGTTCCTTCTAATTTCTCGATTTCATTGCTGAAAATCCATAAATGTCCGGCATTAATTCTTCTCTCTTCATTTTTCCTTAAAAATATTTTAGGTTTCATTTTCTTTCTACCATGTTTTTAGTAACATATTAAATTCTTAATTTGTGAAATAAAAATACCGAATATAAAATGAAAAGAATAATCCTTCTGATATGCGTGTGTTTTCCATCCTTTTACACTCCAGCACAAAATAATCCTGTTAATCAAGATACTTCCCGGTTTGTAAATTATAGCGCAAAAATTTTATGGGTCAAAGATATTGGCGATTCGCTTTCGGCATTAGTCTCGAAACCGGACAATAGGATTTTTGTCGCCGCTAAATACGGTAAAATATTTTGTTTCGACTTCAGCGGAAAGCTTATCTGGACGCACGATGTTAAACGAAGTATTTTAGGCAATCCCATAGATAGCAACGGTAACCTGATCATATCAACACTATCCGGCGACTTAATTTCTCTTAATGATTCTACCGGAGAAGTAATCCAATCCATAGGTCTTGATGATTCGCTGACATCCCCGCTAATAGAAATTTCTACTCCTTATAACGGACAGCAGACCGAGGCTGTTTTAGTAGGCTCAGCCAAAGGCGGCGTTTATTGTTATGATATAAATTCATTTGAAATGATTTGGGAAAATCATTCGGCTACCGGGAAAATTATGTCAAAGCCGCTTGCTCTTGATAACAAAATTATTTTTACTTCAAACGACGGCTTCCTTTATTGCATTGATTCAAGAAGCGGCATGTTAATATGGAAGTGGACTGATCCTAAAAATAAAAATATTTCTTTGGCTGATTGCTCTCCGGTCTCCGATGGAAGAAATGTTTTTGTCTGCTCGCCTCACAATTTCCTTTATTCAATCGACCTTATGCTTGGTAGAACTAAATGGTTAAATGATTATTATGATTGTAATTCACCACTGATGATTTCGGGCAACAAAAAGCTTTTATTTGTAAAAAGCCTAATGGGTAACTTTTATATTGTTTCAGCAATTAACGGGAGGCTATTCAGGAAATTGGATATGGATTATGGGGAAGATTCAACAAAAAATGCCTTCTTGGAATGGAAAGACAACGTATTATTCAGCGCAGGGAACGGAAAAGTTTATCTTGTCGAAAATGATTTTAATTGGAAGCCTCTTTTCTTTTTGAGCGACGGAGTGGTTCAAAATATTGTCCATTTAAAGGACGATACTTTTGTGGCGTCAAGTGTCTCCGGAAGAGTTGTGGAATTTAAGTTGAAATAATGTTTTTTTGACCGGTAATTGTTTATTCGTCGAATGAGTCTTTGCCATTTTTGTCACACTATTTTTTCTGCAATATTTAGGTAAGATTTGTAGGCTTGGTGTAGGCTTGTCATAGGCTTGTTAGAGGCCTGGTAGAAATGGGGAAAATTTAGGTAAAAAACATAGGGAAAAAAGACTAAGGTGTGACAAAAATGGTCATATCCCTAAGTAGATGTAAAAAGGGCATGAAGTTTAGGTAGGGAGTAAAATCTACTTCTAATTTTTCTAATAATAAAGTGACGAGTGACAAGTGACGAGGGGGGACGGCACAGACAATTATCAGTGATCAGGATGGGAGGGGAATGACGATTGGGAAGAAATTACTAATTTTATGGTTATCTGATTGGCTTATTATTAATTTAAATTGAACGTTAATTTTTAGTTTTAACGGCTTAAATTCAACAGCGGTCAACTTGACTAATTAAAAACATTTTTTTGGAGTAAAACATGAATTCAAAGGTTCATTTATTTCTGATTGCAATCGTTCTCTGTCTTGCGGTTAATGTATATTCACAAGTCTCAAGAGGATTTGTAAAAGAAGGGTTAACAATTCAAAGTAAGATTTTGGGAAAAGATGTACGTTATACAATATACCTTCCCTATGATTATGAAACATCAAATCGTTATTATCCGGTAGTATATTTACTCCACGGCTTTACCGATAACGATATTGCCTGGATCCAGTTTGGTGAAGCAAATATGATTGCAGACGAAGGAATTGCAAATAGGGAAATCCCTGCAATGATTCTGGTAATGCCCGACGGGGGCGTATCCTGGTACGTAAATAATTATAATGACTCTGTACGATACGAAGATTTCTTCTTTAAGGAATTCATTCCTTACATTGAATCACATTACAGAATACTTTCAGAAAAAAGATTTAGAGCAATTGCAGGGCTCTCAATGGGAGGTTACGGCTCTTTGGTTTTAGCTTTAAAACATCCAGATATGTTTGCGTCATGCGTCGCCTTTAGCGCCGGAGTTTTTACCGATAAAGAAATTATTGATATGAAAGACGATATGTGGAAAAATCTTCTTGGTGTTGTCTTTGGACCTACTCTAAAAGGTGAAGATAGAATTACTCAACAATTCAAAGATAACGATCCACTTTATTTATTTAATACTCTCGATATAAATAAAATTAAAAGCGTCAGATACTATCTCGATTGCGGAGACGACGACTTTTTATACAAAGGCAATTCTGCTTTACATGTTCTTTTAAGAGACTTGAATATACCTCACGAATATAGAGTGCGGGACGGGGGACATACCTGGACTTACTGGAGAAGCGGATTGCTGAATGGATTAAAATTCATAGGGACAACTTTCCATTAAAGAAAAATTTATTTTACGAAGCGCTACCAAAAATAATTACAGTTTTTTACCTAATATTTATTAACAATTATGAGGAATTCAAAAAATGTATTTAGCTGACAATAACAGATACAAGAATATGAGATATAATCGATGCGGCAGAAGCGGGATAATGCTTCCAGCAATATCATTAGGGCTATGGCATAACTTCGGAGGAGTAGATGTTTTGGAAAACTCACGCGCAATGATAAGGCATGCTTTCGACATAGGAATAACTCATTTCGATCTGGCAAATAATTACGGACCTCCTTATGGCTCTGCTGAAGAAACGATGGGATATGTTTTAAGACATGATCTTTCTTCTTATCGTGATGAACTGATCATTTCCTCTAAAGCAGGGTATGATATGTGGCCCGGACCATACGGAAATTGGGGCTCGAGAAAATATCTTATTGCAAGTCTCGATCAGAGCTTGAAGCGAATGGGTCTGGAATATGTCGACATTTTTTATCATCACCGCCCTGATCCCGATACACCGCTTGAAGAAACAATGGGGGCATTACATGATATTATTAAGAGCGGTAAGGCAATTTATGTAGGAATCTCGAATTATCCAGCGGAGTTGACAAAAAAAGCCTCGGAAATATTAACTTCAATGGGGACTCATTGCCTCATCCATCAGCCTAAATACAGTATGTTTGAACGATGGATTGAGGATGGATTGTTAAAAGTATTAAGAGAGGAAGGAATCGGCAGTATTGTCTTTTCGCCTCTTGCTCAAGGCTTGTTGACAGATAAATATTTAAAAGGTATTCCTTCTGATTCAAGAGCAGCAAAACCAACTGGCTTCTTAAGACCGGAGCAGGTGACGAATGAAAAGATTAAAAAAATAAGTAAGCTGAATAATATGGCTATAGATCGCGGTCAGACGTTAGCCCAAATGTCACTTGCCTGGGTATTAAGGCATAATGAAGTTAGCTCTGCCTTGATCGGAGCCAGTAAAGTTGAACAAATTGATGATGCGGTGAAGGCGCTGAACAATTTGTCTTTTTCACAAGTCGAGCTAAAACAAATAGATGATATCCTTGCTGTTTAAGGGCACCTCTAATAATTGCTCTGCCAACGAAAGTGGGGTAATGGGATATTGGAGTAATGGAATGTGGGAGTAATGGAATAGTGGAATGATGGGGAGTTTCCCGCTATTTCGCCGTTCCTATTTTTAGAAATTTCTATTTATATAATCTAATTTTATAACGCAAAGTCAATAGCTATTTTGATTTAGAGCTAAAATATTTTATTATTTTCTTGATGCTTACAAAGTAATTATTTAACTTTATTCAATAATTTATTGGGATAATGTATTTGACTTAATGATGGATACAGAAAATAAATTTAAGATTGATTTGGATGGGAGAATGCAGAAATGCACACGCAAATAAAT
>JAKBMG010000008.1 GCA_021831685.1 Bacteroidota bacterium
GGTAACTCTTTCCCAGTTGCAGCAATTACTAATCCTGTATTCGAATCGAGAGCCTTTAAAGTAAGTTTCAATGTATTACTCAATACTGTATAACTACCAATTATGATCACTTCAACTGATAACATTTTACCGAGTGCTTTTGCCTTGTCAACGTCAATATAGCCTTCAGCAATCATTTTTTTTGCCTCTGCTATTCCCGATAGGTTTTCTCTGTCAAAAACTTCAAAATTACCGGCGTTATTTACAATGTTAACGGAAATTACATCAGCTATATATTTTCCCGCTACTGTTTGTGTTTTATTCAAATCAGTAACATAAAGAACTACAATTTTCTTTTTATTCTTTAGGACTAACTTGTCAGCAAGATCTGTACTTGCTTCGTTCACTGATTTATCAAATGTGTTTTGTGCAAAAGTATTTGAAGCAATAAGTAAAACGATAATTAATTGAATTGTTTTTTTCATAATAATTCTCTCTCAAGGCAAAAACATCATTTTATCACAAATGTTTTAGATTTACATTGTTCTACATATATCTGACCATAACCGTAAGAATAAACTTGTACACTATTATTTATTGGTTGATAAATTGAATATTTATAAGAACCCACAGGCAAATCGTAAACACACTGAGTTTGATGAGGTTCAAGCGTGAATTCAGCATCAGTTTTACCCACAAGCCGAACTGTTAATTTTATGGACATGTTATTCATAAAACAATAATCACCCGAATTCTTTTTTTTGCAGTCTGGATTTACTGTATCCGGATTATTGTAATTCTCATTTGAATTTAGGGGCTGATTATTGAAACCACGATTAGAATTATTTCTACTTCCATTACCTTCGACATTAATACCTAGTAAAGCTCCAGCATCTGAGTCTATAGGCAACTCTTTCCCAGTAGCGGCAATTACTAACCCAGTATTCGAATCGAAAGCCTTTAAGGTAAGTTTTAATGTATTACTTAATACTGTGTAATTACCAATGATGATCACTTCAACTGATAACATTTTACCGAGTGCTTTTGCTTTTTCTACGTCGATATAACCTTCAGCAATCAATTTTTTCGCTTCCGCTATTCCTGATAGGTTTTCTCTGTCAAAAACTTCAAAATTACCGGCATTATTTACAATATCAACGGAAATTACGTCGGCTATATATTTCCCTGCTACTGTTTGTGTTTTATTTAAATCAGTGACATAAAGGACTACGATTTTCTTTTTATTCTTTAGGATTAGCTTATTTGCAAGATCATTACTGGCTTCGCTTACTGATTTATCAAACGCGCTTTGAGGAAAGGAATATGATGCAATCAAGAAAAGGACAATGAATTGAAAGCATTTTCTCATTTTATTAAGCCTTAAAGTGAAGAATATTCGTTGTAATACATATTTATTAGTTTTTGGAATGCTTCTTCTTTCGCTTGGGATTCCGTGGCCCCGTTTCCATTAACTGAAAATGAAAAACTTTTTGCAATAGTTCTACCATTAGCTGAGATAATATTCATGGATATAGAAGCATTACAAACTTTTGTCTCTTTAACCAATGTTCCTTGTTGCATAGAGTATGCAATTTTACCAAGAGCTAAATAATCGACATATTTACTTAATTTTAATCTCTCAATTATATTAGAGTTGCCTTCATACAATTCTTGAAACCTTAGATTATGAACAAATGAACTTCTCAACAAGCCAGTATTGCTTTTTTTTCCTGTTTGATTATAAATGTTAGCAATAGCATTTGAAACAGAGGTCGAAATATTTCCATTCTCATCAATAATGACGACAGATACATCAATGTTGCCACTTGAATTTGTAAATGAAGAATTAATGTAAGAACTGAATTCTTCGTCTTCCTTCATTTTATTCTCAATCCGTTCTGTTTCATGTCTTTTTTGAGATATACTCCTTTCTTCAAATTTTTGAAGGCTGTCTTGAACAAATTGTTTGCGTGCAGTAATAATATTTTCCTCTATACGCAATTTCTCTTTGTCGGTTCGAATCTTATTAATAATAAATAACAGACCGAATAGCACCCCAAATACAACTAACAAAAAAACTAATTTATTTTTCATGTTTTATCTCTTAAAAAATTTCATTACAGTGTCAATAACATTATTTAAATCTTCAAGATTAAAATTGTAAGTCTGCTCATTAAGGCTAACATGATTTTTATAAACTTTTATAAAGTTTAAGGCTTCTATATTGGAGAAACCAAGATCCTTTACGCATTTTTGAATTTGATCTTGATATATCTGCATATCAGAAGCTTTAATTGATTGTAACTTTAAGAGCTTATCAAGTTCAAATTGTAATTCTGTATAATCCTTTTGCAACTTTCTAACAACGGGAATGTATTGACTTTCATAGTTGATATTTGGAAATACATCTGAAATAGTAATGCCAATTTTTTCACCAGCCCTTTCTAAACAGTTAACCATTACTTTGGTAGATATCTCAATATCGCTTAATAATTCAATAGCGTTTCCATTCCTTACGAATTTTCCTAATTCATGTTCAAGTACTGATTTTATATAAGCGGGGCTGTACATGTTGTCGATTTTTTCTGGATTTTTTAATTGCCAAAAATATTTAACCTGAATATCAAGTGGGATTTTATCATTCGTAACGAAATTCAACAGAATTGGCTCTCCTTCGTTTAAAATATCAAAATGTGTCTTTTGTTTAAACGACCATAAAGGAAAAACCCACCACCATCCTTCTGAATAATACTGTTCAAAATCTCTTTTACCTAATTTACGAATGAATGCAAGTTTTTTTTCATCAACCTTTTTTAGTCCACTTATGAAAAACACAATACACACTATACCTATAATTATAAAGGTTAGAGAATTATCAAATAAACTATCCTTAATTGTAAAACAAAAGAGAAGTAAAATAATTGCTAATATTCCAGAATAGCCTAATCCGATAATAAAACTTCCCCATTGATCATTTTCATCATTTTTAATTTTCATAAGTGCTCTTTTTAAAAGTACAAATGTTGTTTATCAAAAATGTGTTTTAAGTCCTATAACCAGTGTGATTGTGTATTACTTCTAGTATCTTTCTTATCTAGTTAGATAAACACAATAAATTTTTATTTATTTTATTTCTGTATTACTGATCCATGGAGTTAACAATTTTCCCCGGTGTTCAATTGGTTGCATCCTTATACCCAGGTTTGCGGAAGATTACTTTTTATAATGCAATTGCACTCAAGAGCAAGTTAGAAAAGATATTTGGCTATGTCAATCAATTTGTACAAAGTGGCGGAACAACACATTGACTACGATGTAGTTATTTGATATCGCAATTTGTGATGTCAAAACATCATTTCAATATTTCAATCTCATAAACCAGACTTGTATTTGGAGGAATTACGACATACTTTTTTCCATCCGAACGTTTGCCTAACGCGACATCTTCACCATAAGCATTTTTTGATAGGGCAATAATTTTTCTTATCTCCCCCTTTTTCATGTCAATAAGAATTTCATCAAGGGCTGGATTAATTTTTGTTTTGCCAACTATATATTCAAAAGTTTCAGGAGATTCAATTGTATCCGGTTTGCCGTCAATTTTTGTGCTTGCAAATTCCTTGGTTCCCAACAAAAACTTACCTTTGTACTTAACAATAAGAATTGATCCATCATATGGCTTATTGTCCGTTCCCTCTTTTTCAATAATATATTTTATTCCGCTAGCGGTTTCCGCCGCATTGGGCATAATGTTTTTTAGAGCTTGAATTTCATCACTCATTCTTTTTTCGTTATCCATTTTAACTTTTTCTTTTGCATCATCTACCATTTTTTTAAATGATTCATCCGTAACTTTAAAATCAGTTGCCTTTTCGCCAATGCGGGTTATCATAGCACTTTTAATTGTATCTCCTTGAACAATTTTATTTACAATGTCCATTCCTTCAGCAACAACGCCGAATATGGTATACCTTCCGTCAAGATGTGGATAATCTGATAGAGTAATGAAGAATTGGCTTCCGTTTGTATGCGGGCCTGCATTTGCCATCCCAAGTATTCCAGCTTTGTTGTATGATAAACCCGGAAAAATTTCATTTGGAAATTCATATCCAGGTCCTTCTAAAGTATCTTTAACAGCGGGCATACCGGATTGAATAACAAATCCGGGAACAACGCGATGCCAGACGCTTCCGTTGAAATATGGTTTGCCGAGCGGCAGCGCATCGTTCTTAATCGTTCCTTCTGCAAGTCCTACAAAATTTGCCACCGCCATAGGAACATTTTGGTAATCTAGCGAGAGTGTAATTCTTCCCTTGTTCGTATTAAGATTGGCATAAATACCATCGGGAACAAATTTATCTATCTCACTAATTTTTTTAACAACGGGAGTCTGCTGGGGCAACACAGTTGCTGTAATAACAAAAAGAAAAAGAATTGGTATTAAGTACATTCGTTTCATAAAATGTCTCTTAGTTTCTAATTGGAAATTTTCGCAACAAAATACATAAAGCGAATATTCAAAAAAAAGATTTAATCCGCCTTCGCGTTCGCTACGGCGGACGAGAAGGTTAGGTATAATTCCTCGCAGCTTGCTGCGGATTTGTGTCCAGAGCTTGCTCTGGAGTACATACTATTGATTTTAAGGACTGAAAATTTCTCCCGTAAAAGGCACAGAACAGTTTTGACAGTACCAAAATAAA
>JAKBMG010000078.1 GCA_021831685.1 Bacteroidota bacterium
TATTTAGTCTCGAACGTAAAGAGAGGTCTCAAAACTGCCTAAAAAGGGATTTCTCCCTCCGGTCGAAATGACATTTTGGAGTTGTGCAACACTCTCGGTAGGCAAGCTTCCCGCGCTATGAATTAGGCGTGCAGTTTGTTACACGCCCTTAAAATATTTTTAGAAGTTAAATCACTTGAGTAACACCATCTTTTTTGTATCTTTAAATTTACTCTTGCCGTCTGTACCCTTAGCGTAGATTAAATAGAAATATAGTATCTAATGCCCATTGCACCTGCGCGGAAGCAGTAATGTGCATTGTTAATAATAGTGTCAAACTCGTTAGTAGGGTAAGCGATTTTTTCATATTGAACTCTTATTTATTTTAGTTGAACTATTTAAAAATAAGTAAACACATTATTTGGCTATCCGAAGGATTCCTAAGGAAAAGTCAATATTATTTTTTCTTACTCAAACTCAACAAGATAATTCGCAGCGGCAAATCGTTGCAAGTTATCAAATAGCCATGGCAATTTTCTACGGGATAAAGCTATTTTAACAAAATCATCTTCTTAGTAGAAACGAAATCTCCTGATTTTAATTGATAAAAATAAACTCCGTTTGCAAGCCCTGAAGCGTTGAAAGAAACTTTATAAGTACCAGCGTTCTGATTTCCGTTATAAATTGTCGCTACCTCCCTACCAAGAATATCATAAATCCTCAATGTTACTAGACCGGATTTAGGTAGATCATAGGTTATTATTGTTGAAGGATTAAAAGGATTAGGATAATTTTGTTCAAGTGAAATTGTTTGTGGAATTGGACTGGACTCTTTCTTTACATCTGTAATTCGACTGCCGATTACAAACCAGACAGGAAAAGTTGCATCTACTAAATATGAAGTTGGGGTGCCGGTACCTGTAATAAAATCACTTTTAAGCGGCATTTGCTGCAGAACATCATGGTTAACCGATGAAATTATTTGATTATTATGGTAAACGATTGTTTTATCATCTCCGGAATATGATGGATACCCAAGTGAGGTTGTTGAAGCTACGATAGCAGAGTTTCCGGTATTAAAATCTGCGGCTAATACTTCGAAAGTGTTACTATTGGTGTCCCAATAATCAAACGTAAAGCGGGTTTGTGAGGTTTTTGAGAAAGACGGATCACCGATATTTATTCCCTTCGACTGCGGCGGAAATACACTTTGCATAAAACCGGTTTTTACATCCAGCATATTAATATTCCAATAACTTAATGTATCTCCGGCTGCTCCTATTATTTGGTTGAATGTATCAAACAAAAGATACTGCCCTGTTGGGTCGAATGACATCGCATCAGCATATAAAGCCGTTTTGGTATCTGCTACATCATAAGAAGGGGTTACAATTTTGAACGCCGTATTTGTATTTGCGTTAAGATCAAAATAATAAATTGTAGTATCAATATACTTTGATAGGAGTGTAAAACTGCTCAATCCGGGGCCCACCGCTACTTCCCTCCAATATCCACTTGAATCGATAATAGTTTCCTGAGTATTATTTGGATCAGCATATAAAGCGCGGAGATCATTGTTTTGATCAACAAAAAGAATTAAGCCTGAAGTATCAGAAACAGCAGGTTTATTTAGTACGCGGGTTTGGGTGAGTGCTGAGTAGTCAGCACTTGAATTTATTTGAGTTTTAGCCATATATATAGAATTTGGATCAGCATTGTAATTTGTGTTCACAGCAAGAATCCAGTTTTGACCCACAACCTGTGTAGGAGCAGCAGGAGGTGGCGGCGTTCCTTCAAAAACTCCAACTTTATCCCATGCGCTCTTTACCGCATTTAGTTCATTGCTTGTCGAACCAAAGATATCTGTTGCAGCTTTCTCAGTTGCAATTCTAGCATCAAGGAATTGAGATGTATGGGTTAGATAAGTTGTTTCAGCTCTATACCAAATTTTGCCGGCAGAAGATCTTCCGATTGATGAAGCAACAAAATAAAAAGCATAATTGGGTATGCCGCTATTTACATGAACTCCGCCGTTATCCTGGGTTGTATTAACATATTCGGACATATTAGCCGGCTGCCAGCATGCGTCACCCGGATTGCCGCCGTTATGCGGATTACTCATATCCCTTAATGCACCGGTAGGAAATATCTGTAAGTCTTTTACAACCGTTGAACCTATTTCCCATGAAGTCGTATCTACAAGTTTTCCAAATACATCAGACATCGATTCATTTAACGCCCCGGATTGATCCTGGTACTCTAGATTCGAAGTATGCTGCGTTACACCGTGTGTCATCTCATGTGCCGCAACATCAAGCCCGCCAGCGAGCGGTTTGAATATGGTGCCACCGTCTCCATAACACATTACAGTACCTCCCCAAAAAGCATTTTCCATCGGCTGACCATTCTTTGTAACATGAATAACAGAATAAATTGTCATTCCGCTGTCATCAATTGAATTCCTATTTTGTACAGTGCGGTAATAATTATATGTCGTAACTGCATTGTAGTTGGCAGATACAGAAGTAGGATCATTCCATTGATTATTTGTGGAGGTTACATAATAAAATTGAGAGCTGCTGGAAAGGTCATTGTTTTGAAGATCCAGGCATTCTATTGCTCCGACAGAATTACTCGGAATTTGGGATTGCGCAGCATTGAACATTGCTTCCGAAGCATCAAGCATAAAATAATTTGTACCGACCTGGTAAGTACCGAAAGTTCTGTTAACTCCATTAAGATCTACTCCGCTTCCGGTTGTTGCTCCATCGAAGCAAACATTATTATATGAGTTTAAAATAGATCCGTTCTGTGCGTCTACGAAATAATACCAATCCTGGGAAAGTCCGGCACGTACTTCTACAAACCAGGCTAAGTGAGGTATCTGTTGTTTGTCATACCAAATAATTTGCCTTGCTGACGGCCCATGGTAATTAAGTAAGTTCTGAATTTGATTCGAGAATCCACTTATATTCATCCTGCTTTTAAGCTCATTCTCAGCAATTGTAAGGGCATTAGTGGAGCTAACTTTTCCTGAAATATCCTGAATTGATCCGGGTGTTTTCGCAAAGCTTCCGGTTAAGGAGGAAATATTTCCGTGATTATCAAAATGTACGTAAACTTCTTTTCCCCAAACTTCCAAACCTTTATAAACTTGCTCATAACGAATGTGCGTCATTCCAAGCGCATCTTTCCTAACACTTTCCAATTTAAATTCATTTTCCGGATCTGAAATCTTTAACAAATCTTTATTTGCTGTCATGAAGTTCATTGCCTTTGTAGATGCATTTCCGGTCGATTGAATCAAATTTCCTTTTTGAGATGTAGGAGTATTCACATCAATCAATCTTGGTGTACCAAATTTATTATCTAATATGACCCTGCGGATATCTTTAGAATTTAAAATTGCAGGAGACGGAAGAGTTATTTTCCCGCCTAATTTAGTCGATAAAGCAGCGGCTATGGATTTGTTTGTTGAATAAAGTCTAGTGGTTGACGGAGTCAATCCAAGTTTATTTATAAAATTTTTAAGCCTTGCCGGAATGCTTGAATAGTGTGAATTTGATGAAACAAGTGATTGATTTGCAACAGGGAGATTGGCTTTCTTAATATTTTTGCCGTTCTGTTGGGCAGCAAATGAATTTAAGAATATAAAAGTTGACAGAATAAAAATAATGTATCTAAATTTTATCATTTTTAAAGCTCCTTATTATTTTTTAATTTTTTTAATTTCTGTGATTAAATCTTTGATAACATCCGGCATATTTGAAGGTGGTTCAGAATCATTAAAAGATATTTGATTAAATTGAATATCTTGAACCAAAACTAAGTAGGTAGTATAATTGCCAGCAAATTTATTATTATAAGAAAAGAGTTCTGGATTTTTCATAAGGTCAGTTATTTTTTTCATCATATTGCTTGGAATAGCTACACTATCTGTTGTTTGCCTTAAGGAATTAAGATTTTTTTTCCAAAATTTTGCCCAGCCTTGACTCGAAATAGTTATTCCGGATTCAACACCGGTAAAACCTCCACCTGAGTAGAAATCAATTCTATAATTAAGATTTGTTAAAGATGTATAAGGCTGCGAACATGAATCAAAAGATAAGACTATCATACAGAACATTATTACACTAAATAATTGTTGCATAATTAACCTTTCAATTGCATTAGTTATTTTCAATGGTTACAATGTTGAAATTGTTCCAAAACTTATTTATCATTTTATTTTCTCTCCAGTCATTGTGATGCCAAACTGAATATTTTTTGATTTGTCTCTCTGAATGAAATACGCACCATGACTGCCTAATGTAAGACCAACACTACTATCAATCTGCCGTTAATACCTTTTCGGTCTTTGAGCTATTTTTTTCATCTTCCCAAGAAAATCTATATCTCGTTTGATATATTCTTTTTCAACTTCGCCATTAGCGCTATCAAGCGCTTTCATCAAATCTCTTTCTGCATCATCCAGATAAACTCTTGCTCTCTCCCAAGCTTTAGCTTTCATTGTTGGGTTAAATTGTTGATTTTTACCCGTATCAATACAAATTTTAGCCATATCCATTGTAGCTCTTGCTTTATTTTCTAATAAAACTATATTTGTAATAAGCGAGGGTTTTTCAATAAATATTCTTTTAACATAGTCAATTACTTCTTCACTTTTCCGTAATTTATTTAAAGCTATAACCAAGATC
>JAKBMG010000181.1 GCA_021831685.1 Bacteroidota bacterium
ATTAATACTTTTATCCTTCGCAGCTTATTACATTGTAAATCAAAACAAGATACACAACTTAGAAACCCGGGTCTCCTTATTATCAACCCCAGGTGACACAATCTTAGTAAGAGGCAAAGACAACGTCAGCTACAAAACAAAAATCATATACAAAACAATTTCCGTCAACACATCCGGTAAAACCAAAATCGATACAACCCTATCAGACAGCTCCTACACAATAAAACTATTCACCCTAAACCTAACCGACTCCCTCCAAATAAAAGTCGACATAAAAACCCGTCAAATCGAAATAATCCGCACCGATACCCAAAAACTCCCATATCCCATAATCAAAGAAATAAATCTCCCCTCAAATAATTTCCTAAGAGACTATTCCTTCGGCCTCGTCAGCGGCATAATTACAATCCTGTTAATCTTCCTTTTCATCAAATAACAGACTCTCATAGTGTTGACATTAGCTAAATACCCGTGTTCTATAGGCGGATGAAATCCAAAAGTTACTTTTCCTATAATATAACTAATCAAATATCAGGTTGACTAGTAATAATAATTTACTCCAGCAACATTGGTATTGCTTTTCCTTGAGGATATATTTACCTATATATTAAATCTTAGGAGTTTTATTATGAAAATACAAGATGATAAAAAACGTGAACGAATCTATACTCACAACAAAACCATTTTGAATAAAGAAGTATTAATCGGCATGCTACCGGGCTGGAACAAAAATAAATTTAATATGGTATTAAAAGCGTTAAAACAAAAAGAGGTCATTGAGATTATCGGCAATGAAGTCAAAATATTCCTTCTTCCTATATCTGAAAAAGAATATAAAAATGTTCTGAATAATGAAACAATCCATCAATCATTTTTAACTGCCGATGAATCAGAACTTCTTATATTATTATCTATGGAAAGTGCAGTCAGTTAGTAAATAATGCTTATTGCTTTCTGGTTAGTAGTATAATTTCCTATCTAAAATAAAAAAGCTCGGCGATGGGGGTGACACCGAGCTTAACTCTGTTACATCAAAGGGCAGGGGAGAACCCTTCGAAAGAGCTAATTCTAATCTAAATTTTATAATTTATTTTGTCAAGGAATAAATAAATATTTTTTGTTCCCATTCAAAACATCCCTGCATACCAGTAGGTCTGCCACCGCCGATTGGAACTGCTCCTCCGTGAAGCCCTGCTTCCCATTCTCGACGTTTATTGTATACTAAATCATTGTGATCGGCAGTATTCAATAGAAATATTTCTACTTTGAGAATATACTGTTGCAGGCGATTAACCATGTAGCTGTAATCTTTTGCGTTTTCCACAGCTTAAAATGACTAAATTTGAATTTTCATATTGTTTTCATTTTCAATTTTTAACTTTATCATTTGAAAAATATTTATAATAATTCATTACTTCACCTTATGCAGAAATAAAAGATTCGCCAAGAAGACACAAAGTTCACACAAAGGTAAACCTTCAGTCAGCCAAGCATAAATTTTGTTAAGATTTTTACCTTAGTGGCTAAGTTGTTCATGTGGCCTGGTTAAGATGGATTATTAATTTATGTAGATTATAACAAACACAATTCAAATCGTGCTACAAAACACATATCACGGGTAAATTGTAACAATACATAATTAATTATTTAAATAAATTTGTCCTATAATATATTTTAATCAATTTTTATTTAAAGGGTGGCTTAAAAAATTATGAAAAAAAATTCCTTATTCATTGTATCCTTTATCGGTCTAATATTATTAGGAGTTATAAACCATAACAATAATAATAATATCGTTAAAAACCATAGTATCGTATTAAATGATATAATGATACAAAACAGCTTAGACAATCTTCACAGCCGTGAATACTCTCTTGATATAGAATATGAAACCTTTTTATTAAATCCAAATAATGATAATCTAAATAGATTAAATCACGATTCTAACCAAGTCAGAAACGAACTCAAAATTATAATAAATAATAACTTATATGGCAGAATATTCAAAAGGGAGGGAGATTCTCTTGATGTTTTGATCAATGAAAGGCTTGACATTCTAAATTCTATTTTCTCTTTAAATAATTCCGGAGCTAATAATAAAACAAATTACAATCTGGCTATAAAAAGACAAAATGTTATTAAAGCTAGAATTATAGATTTATTATTTTTATTAGATAAAAAAGTCGAAGCCAAAATTCAGCATCATGTAAGCGCAAATACCGCATATATAAAAAATGCTACTATTACTTATTGGGTTTTGAGCTCTTTTGGATTGATATTTATTCTTTCATTTTACTTTATTCATCTAAAACAAATTTCGAAATTAAATAGATCAAAATTGAAACTTCAAAAGAGTGAGGAAAGATTCTCGAAAGCATTTCTTGCTGGTCCTGATGGTATTGCAATTACCAGATTAACTGATGGGAAAATAATTGAAATGAATGATGTCGCCTTAAAAACTCTTAATTATACAAAAGAAGACGTCATAAACAAGACTACAGAAGAAATATGCTTATGGGCAAATCCGGATGACAGAGAAATTTTTACGGACAAGCTAATAAAATATGGGGAGTACAAAGATTTTGAAACTATATGGCTGACTAAAGATAAAAGGTTTGTACCAAGCCGGGTATCGACAAAAAAAATAGATATTGATGGTGAACCACATGCTATAACTATTGCACAAGATTTGACTCTAATTAAAGAAAATGAGAAAAAACTAATTGAAAGCGAAAACAGGTTCAAAGATATTTTTAATAATGCCCCGGTTTCAATTTGGGAAGCGGATTTTACCAAATTAAAAAATGCAATAACAGACCTAAAAAAGAGTGGAATAAATAATTTAAGAGAATATATTTTGCAAAATCCATCGTTTATTAGTAAAGCTGCATCACTAATAAAGATTGTTAATATAAATAAACAGACATTGCAAATTTATAAAACAAAAAATAAAGAAGATATTTTAGGTTCTGTAGAAAAAATCTTTGTGCCGGAATCATATGAAACTTTTAAAGAATTGATAATTGCATTTTCGGAAGGAAAGGAAACATTTGAAATAGAATGGCTAAACAAATCGTTTACCGGTGATAAAATTCAGATATTACTTAAAGCAATCTTCCCAAAATTTGATTCGGATTTTAACAATGTTATTCTGACAATAATTGATATTACTGTATTAAAGAAAGCTGAAAGGGAAATTATCATTGCCAAAGAAAAGGCAGAAGAGATGTACAGAGCTAAAAGCAATTTCTTTGCTAATATGAGTCATGAACTTAGGACACCACTTATCGGTATCTTAGGCTATTCCGATTTTCTTAAAGAAGAATTAGCAAACACTCAACTTTTGGAAATGGTTGAAACCATTAATACTAGCGGAAACAGACTCCTTAATACTCTCAATCTTATTCTTCAAATCTCTAAAATTGATTCAGAAAAGCTTGATGTATATTTTGAAATTTTTGATGCAATTGGAATTGTCAAAGAAGTAATAAACCTTTGGAAAGTTAAAGCTGAAGGAAATGGAATTTATTTGAATTTAGATACTTCCTCTGAAAAATTGGAAATTAATCTTGACAAACAATTCCTCTATGAAATTGTAAATAACCTTGTAAGCAACTCAATTAAATACACTAAGCACGGCGGTATAATTGTTAAACTTTTTCAAGTTGAAGAAGAGCAGAAACTCTGGCTTAAAATACTAGTTATTGATTCTGGTATTGGCATTTCCAAAGAAAATCAAAAAATTATTTTTCAAGAATTCCGTCAAGCAAGTGAAGGTCTTTCACGATCCTTTGAAGGTACCGGTTTAGGATTAACTATAAGCAAAAAATTAACGGAAAAATTAGGCGGTTCCATTTCTGTAGAAAGCGAAGTTGGCAGTGGTTCTATTTTTATTGTTAAGCTCCCTGTAAATTATACTTCGGAGACTCAACAAGTTCTTGAAACAACTAAAGAAAACAATTTAGCAAAAGAAACCAATAATTATATAGGAAACCAAAACAATCATTTAACTCCCGAAATATTATTAGTAGAAGATGATCCGGTATCTACATCGGTAACTGAATTGTTTTTAAAGAAGCACTATAAAATCGATTCTTGTACTAAAGCCGATGTGGCAATTCAAATGACTAAACAAAAAAAATATATAGCAGTTTTAATGGATATAAACCTTGGGTATGGTAAAACCGGCTTAGATGCCGCAAAGGAAATAAAACTATTAAAAGGATATACTAAAGTTCCTATAATTGCTTTAACTGCCTTTGCAATGGACGGCGACAGGGAAGAGTTCATAAAAGCGGGCTGTACCCACTACTTATCAAAACCATTTACAAAAAGTGATTTATTAAATATTCTTCAAGATGCTTTATCATCAAATATTACTATATAAAAAAATAAAAATTCTTATTTGAAAAGGAAATAAAATGTCCATTACTAAAAAAATAGGCTTTGCATTTTTAGCCATTCTTATGTTATTAGTTATTATTAGCTCACTATTTCTCCTTGAGCTTTCTAATACAAATCACAATATCATAAAATTAGAAAGAGAAACTCAAAAACAAAGATTATCTGCTGAACTTCAAACAAGTATAAACGATCTTTTAATGTCTTCCCATGATTATATTATTTCCGGTAAATCCATTTATATGGA
>JAKBMG010000203.1 GCA_021831685.1 Bacteroidota bacterium
TCTTCAGTGAATGTCCCATCGATCTATATTGATCTGTTGCCCAGGTCAATGTTGAGCCTGATGGTTGATTCCCTATATTCCAGTATGACGGCAGGCTACTTTCAAATCCACCTATAGTATTGAATGTATTGATCTCCTGCGCATACAATTCAATAGGTAAAAATGAAAATCCCACCAGAAAAATAGTCAACGCCATTAAGACGTATTTTGTACTTTTCATAAGCTAGCTCCTTATGTTTAGTTTGGTGATACTTGATATTTTATAACAGAAAAATCTCGTTGATCATTTAGAACATTTCTCAAATTATCTAACTTAAATAGTACCGGATTGAAAGCTTCCACATTTACTTTTTTTGAAGCAATTAACTCGACCGAGCGGGCAAAAGTAAATGGATTTAACAATGATCCTTTTATATTCAATTCTTTATGGAAAAAATTCTGCAAGTTGATGCTCATTGTGTCTTTTTTTTCAGACAACCCGAATACAATAATTCTACCTCCTTTCTTAGTAAGCTTCAAGGCTAAATTTGTTGCTTCACTCTTACCGACACATTCAATAATAACATCCGGACCGCCCGAAGTTAATTCCGCTATTTGAGTATGGATGTTTTCTGAATTAGGATCGAATGTGTAATCAGCACCTAACTTAGCAGCCATTTCACGCTTGTATTTTACAGGTTCTATTAAAACTATTTTACCGGCTCCGGAAATCTTTACAAGTTGGAGCATCATAAGTCCAATTGTACCTCCGCCGATTATTCCAACCGATTCGCCTAATTTAATTGAGGCTTGGTCCATTCCATGCACACAGCAAGAAAGAGGCTCTGCAAAGGCGGCTGACGTAAACGATAAATCTTTCGGAATAAGATATGCTTGGGAAGAAGGGACTATTGAATACTCAGCGAAACCGCCGTTAAGAGTAACTCCAAGAGCTTTAAGGTTAGTGCAAAAATTTATTTTGCCATGACGGCAGTAATAACATTCTCCGCAATATATATTGGGGTCAATTGCTACATGATCGCCGATAGAAAGTCCGTCGACACGATAATCCTTGTCAACGACCGTTCCGACATATTCATGACCGGGAATAACCGGAGGCTTAGAAGGCGCTTCTCCAGAAAAGATATGGAAATCTGTACCGCACAAACCGCATAAGTCAACTTTGATAAGTACCTGACTCTTCTCAATCTTAGGAAGAGAATACTCATCAACATGTAGTTCGTAAGGTCCTTTGAAAATTGCTGCCTTCATGAATTCCTTATTGTAAAAATAATTATAACTAAATCCTTTTTGTAGATTCTCTAATAATTAAATCGACCGGCAATAAAACTTTTCTATTATCTTTTAGATTATTCTTTATCATGTGTGCCATAAGCTTCATGGCTTCCGTTCCCATTTCCATTTTAGGGACTCTAATAGTACTAAGGGCAGGTTCAATGGCATTATCCGAGACAACATCATCGAAACCTATAATAGAACAATCATCCGGAATTTTTATACCATTATCTTTCATATATTGCATTGCGCCAACAGCCATAGCATCGTTACAGGAAAAAATTGCAGTGATATCTTTGTTTTTGGTAAATAATCTTTCTGCGGCATTATAGCCATTAGTTCTTCCCGGATAATCTTCCTCAATTTCAATTAAACTATCATTAAGTTTAAGACCGAATTTTTCAAATGAATTTTTATAGCCATTCAATCGATCTTTGATACTAGGATGTTCGATATCTCCGCCGATAAAAGCAATTCTTTCATGTCCGGATTTAATTAAATGCTCAGTAGCAAGTTCACCGCCTTGTATATTATCAACCAAGACGCCGGAATATTTCTTTGCACACGGTGAATAGTCTACAAAAATAATCGGGAAATTATATTTACTTATTTGTTCGATAAAAGGGAAAGGAACTTTCCCAGCAATTATTAATCCATCAATATTTCTTTCCAAAATGAAACGGGGAAGTTTATTAGAACTATTGAAGTCAGAATTAATTGTTGTAAGCAGAACATAAAGTTCATTTTCATGAGCCTCAAATTCTGATCCAATAAAAATATGAGTGTAAAAAGGTTCAGTCCTCAGAAAGTGATCGTCCGTTAAAACAAAGCCGACATTACCGGAATTTCTTCTAACAAGCCCGCGTGCAGAATGGGATGGATGATAGTTAAGCTGTTCAATTGCATTTAAAACTTTATCTTTAGTTTCCTGTGAGATCCTCTTATGATTATGCACAACCAACGACACCGTCGCGATTGAAACATTTGCCATTTTTGCTACATCTTTTATTGTTGGGTTCATAATAATAAGTTAAACGTTTAACTAACCGCTAACATAATTATTATTTTTTTCTATGTCAAGTATTTTTTTTAATCTAATAATTTTTTTAATGAACTAAGTAGTAAATTTTTCTTTTAACCAATTAAATAGGTGGAATTTTTTATGAACAAGAAATGTATTGATTATATCGGCAACTTCATGAGTTCGCAAATAGCCATACGACAAGTGAGGATTCCGGTTGCCTGACTTTACAGAACTATTATGAACCAGCTGATCGATCACCTTGATTTTCTTCCCATTCTCTTTATATAACTCACCTAAAAAATGATGTATTGCTACGAGGTCATTCATGTCGGAAAGATTATACCATGATTTCTTAATGTTCTCTGGGATAATAAATTTATCTTTGGATTTTTTTTCTGTCTCTTGCTTATAATTGCTAACAATATATTGCTGGCCAAGCGGGGACCCAATCGTTATTAAAGTCTCAATAGAAATTTCCGGGTCAAGTTCTAATAAAACGTCGTGTGCTATTATTGACCCCATAGAATGAGCAATTAGTAAAATCTTTTTCCCCCGGTTGCGCCTTAATGTTTCGGCAAATCGGTTCATAATGATTTCCCTTGCAAGCCTTTCATCTCCATTATATCTTAGATTCAGCGAAGAGAAATAAACTTTCAACTCTTTCAAATTAAAATGAATAAATAGATCAGTCAGTGTGGGATGTTTTAACGAAATGATTTCATTTACTAAAAATTTACCGTAATATTTTTCAAGGTAGCCTGCAGCTTTTTGTTTAAGTCCTAGTGACTCTTCCTTAATTAGGTTCTCTTCAGGCAGGTATTTTTCAAAAACATAGCGAGAATTTTTATTGTTCGGTTCATCGGGGTTTAAAGGTTCTTTATTTAGAACATCAGCCCAATAAACCATTTCAAATTCAAAATCCTTAGCGGAATAATTATTTTTTTTTAAGCCTTCTAATATGGAAGCTTTCCACCAGGAACTTAAGATTTCCTTCGGTGGTTTATTCCCGAGCCCATGGATACCAATTATTATTTTGTTTTTGCTCATGATTTATAGCGCGGCAAGCCGCAAGTAAAAGGACAAAATAAAAAGTCAAAAAGAATATTTTGATATAAAAATTGCCAATACTATACTATCACCATTCAAAATGAATTAGAATAAATATTGCGTCGCTTATTATTGATCCCAAGCTCAAACTTGCTATATTCAGTTAGATGATTCTTTAGCCAACTTGCTTTATCGGAGACAATGCCGTCAACTCCAAAACTCATAAGTCGCAAAGCTTTTTGAGTGTCATTAACAGTCCATATAAAAAGCTTAATTTTATTTGATTTAACATTCTCAACGATATTTTTGCTTAAGAATCTTGAGTAAGATAAATTAAGTCCATCAATATTATTCTGCTTTATTTTAGAAATTATTTTTGAAAGCCCATCGAGATAAAGCATTGATTTTTCGATTCCGATTCTTTTAATCCACAAAACTTCGAATTGCGGTAAATATTTTTTAACAGTCGAAATAATATTTAGATTAAAACAGATTATTTTTATCTGAGAATTATCCCCCCGGGTTTCTTTCAATACTTTTTTTAACATCGGGAGAATTTCAATCCCGCACTTTATTTCAATAAATACAAGCTTATGTTTAGGAACTGTATCTAACACTTCGTTTAATGTAGGAATCCTAATTACCAGATTAGATTTATTGCAAGTATTTTTAATATGAAACTTCTTGATTTCTTCTAAATTTTTATTTCTTATTAAATGAGATAGCCCTGTTGTCCTTTTAGTATTTTTATCATGGATAACAATAATCTCATTATCTCTCGATAGGTGCACATCAATTTCAATTCCATCCGCATTTTTTTGCCATGCTAGATTTACTGCCTCCATAGTATTTTCGGGAGCAAACAAAGATTCACCCCGGTGAGCAATATAAAGAGTGGATGACTCGTGTGTGATATTATGCAGCTTCTTAATCTCCATAATCTAATATAGTAAAATTATGGGAATCATTTACTCGATTATTTTAACTGAAAACATACCGCGCAAAAGCAGCTATCTCGTCTACTTTTTTATGAGAATTAAGTTTGGGACAACCACATATTGAGAACGAGTAAAAAGTAGCACAGATTATTAATCTGTGCTAAGAAAATTTTGAAATTGAATTATAACCAGGAGGAGTCTATTAAGATTTGATAATTATTTTACTTTCAAGCCACTTTTTTTACTAAAAGTAACAGAAAGAAAATTCTAGGCTTGGTTTACGCTAATTACTTTCCTATCACCTTTTTTGTTTCAAAC
>JAKBMG010000034.1:0-17361 GCA_021831685.1 Bacteroidota bacterium
TAACAATCAATTAACAAGGGAGTACCTAATGAAGAAGTTAGCCGCAGTATTATTAATTCTCGCTTTTGTATCAGTCAACGCTTTCGCTCAAGCTCAACCGCAAAAGAAAGCTGAAACCAAAGCAAAGAAAGAAATGAAGGTTGAAAAAAAAGCCGAGAAGAAAGAAAAAGTAGCAGCTAAAGTTGAGAAGAAAGCTGAAAAGAAAGAAAAGAAAGCTGCAAAAGTTGAAAAGAAGGCAGAGAAGAAAGAAAAGAAAGCTGCAAAAGTTGAAAAGAAAGCCGAGAAGAAAGAAAAGAAAGCTGAAAAGAAAGAAGCTGCAAAATAATTTTTCTCGAAAGAATCTTTTAAATGTTTAAGAAAAGGAGAGTACGGTACTCTCCTTTTTTATTTTCAGATTCCTTGAAGGCTCAAAGTCTTTTACTTGCCGGTTCGCACCGCAGTACATATTTTAGTTGAAATTTCTATCAGTCTATTTTACCTTATAACCGAATAACTTTTCAATAAAGTGAAAGGTGGGCATTTTGAGAGATCGGAAATCTTCCGCATCAAAAACCATTATTATGAAAATCCTAATGCTCACATCATTCTTACTTATCTTTCCTCTTTCTCAGTACGCTCAATGGAAAAATTTAAGTCCAATTTCCGGTATCGATGTTACATCAATGACAAATTTGGGAAGTGAGATTTTCATCGGAACTGCCGACAAAGGTATTTATCACTCTACCAACAGCGGAAATCCATGGGCGCGGTATAACTCAGGATTATCAGATTATAACATAACAGCTTTGATAAACGCAGGCGGCAATGTACTGGCCGGGACGAAATACGGCGGCGTTTTCAAGCTGAAAGGAAAAAATTGGTCACCTGCTAACATATGCAATTGTGGCGGGCCAACTATTTACTCTCTAGGCATTTGCGGAACTAAAACTTACGCGGGCGCTAACAATTCGATCTATCAATCCGCAGATTACGGATCTACCTGGAAAAAAATAAAAGATTTTGGATTTGATACGACCGTTACTTCATTTGCTTTCTCATGCTGTGCAGTATTTGTCGGCACCAATGCGAATGCAATTTTTACGTCAGCGGATAGCGGTGCTACTTGGAAACAGATGAAGAATTCTCCGCCAAGCATTAACGCGCTGACTGAGTATCGCGGAATTCTTTATGCAGGAACAGATATTGGTGTTTTCTACAGCGACGCCAACAATCTTAACGGTTCGTGGCAAACTTTGGGCGGATTTTATTTACCGGTAGCTTCACTTTCATTTTCAGGAAACAATTTGCTTGCGGGAACAAAGGGTTACGGCATTGTAAAATATGTTGATCCTATCTGGGTAAGCGCTAACGCCGGCATCTACGACCGGTGGGTTAACGCAATCCTTGTTAACGGCTCAAACATATTTATCGGGACAAAAACATACGGGGTTTATTTATCAACCGATAATACAGTGACCTGGGCGGCGGCAAATAACGGATTGGTGGAAAACAGCGTTAGAGATATGGCGCTGGATGGGAACAAACTTTTCGTTTTGATGAATAATGACAATGGAATTTATAGGACTTCCGACGACGGAACCACGTGGCAATTAATGAGTAACGGTCTGAAAACTTTTAAAGGATTTACATTCATAACAAAATATAACGGGCAACTTTTTGCAGGCGGACTTAACGGATTTTATCAGACGCCGACAACTTCATCTAACTGGGTAAAAAGCACGCTGAACCAAACCGTCAGTTATTTATTTGCCGATAGCAAGAACTACTACGCCGGAGGCATTGATAATTTTGACGAGACGCTTGTTTATTATTCAAACGACAGCGGCGCAACATGGAACAGTTCTCGCGTGATGGCGTTCGGTTTTGTTAATAATTTTCACAAGACAGGAACAAGACTTTTGGCGGGGCATCAATCAAGCGGCGTTTTGATCAGCGACGACGGCGGCAAAAGCTGGACAGAAAATAATTGGGGATTAAATAGTGCCGGTTCAAAAAATGTTTGGAAACTTGCCGAGACAACAAATTATTTGTTCGCCGCAACTCACGGATCGATTTACCGCGCGCAGAAATCGGTTTCGCCATACAAATGGCAGGAAGTAGCTTTCTTTAATACGGATATTTATGATATGCTTGTAACGCAAGGCGATACAATTTATGTTGCGCCGTACGGTGAAGGCGTATATGCATCGTCCAACGATGGGGATGTCTGGTGGACGGAGAATGATGGTTTGCTGGATTTAAATATAATTTCGCTCGCAGAATCCGGCGGGAGTAAAATTTATTGCTCATCGCTTTCAAGCGGAATTTACTTACGAGATAAATCAACCATCACTTCGGTGGAAAAAGAAACTTCAAGTATTCCGAGTGATGTGCGGCTTTACCAGAACTATCCTAATCCGTTTAATCCTAGTACGGTTATCGGTTATCAGTTGTCCGTTGCCGGAATTGTATCGTTAAAAGTTTACGATGTACTTGGAAAAGAAGTGGCTGCTCTTATAAACGAATATCAGCAGCCGGGTATTTATAATTTTCAATTTTCAATTCAAAACCTGCCTGCCGGTAGGCAAGGTTATCAATTGTCTTCCGGCGTTTATTTTTATCAGTTGCGCGTCGTTGATCCTTCGCGCGGCTCGGGACAGAGTTTTGTTCAAACAAAAAAAATGATTTTGATGAAATAATTCTTTTATCAACCATTCCTATTCATTAAGCATAACGATATGAGAATATTAGTAGTTGAAGACGAAAAAAAAGTCGCCTCATTTATAAAAAAAGGTTTGGAAGAAGAACTCTTCCAGGTAGATACTGCCGGCAACGGAAAAGAAGGTTTAGATCGCGCACTCCATGAAGAGTACGATCTAATCATCAGCGATATAATGATGCCTCAGATGAGCGGCATTCAAATGATAAAAGAACTGCGAAGTAATAACATTGAGACGCCGATTCTTTTACTTACAATAAAAGACAGCACAAAAGACAAAGTGGACGGGCTCGATAGCGGCGCCGATGATTATTTAACAAAACCTTTTGCGTTCGAAGAATTGATTGCGCGTGTTAGAGCGCTGTTAAGAAGAAAAGAGACCCAGAAAAGCAATGTATTAACAATCGATAATCTGCGAATGGATTTGGTGGCTCATAAAGTGTTGAGGGACAATAAAGAAATTATTTTAACGCCGCGGGAATATTCTATCCTCGAATATCTGCTTAGGAACAAGAACAAAATTGTTTCCAGAACAAAACTAATTGAACATGTTTACGATTTTCATTTCGACAGCGGCACAAACGTTATCGACGTATATATCAATAAACTTAGAGCCAAGATAGACATGAATACTGCCAAACAGCTAATTCAAACTGTTCGGGGAACGGGGTACATAATAAAAGAACAGAACTGACTCTGACATGTTTACAAAACTAAAACCTTTCGTTAGCACCACAAGATTTAAGTTCACAATCTGGTACTCTTCGCTATTTCTTTTGCTGGAAATTCTATTGGGAATTTCAATCTATTTTTATCTCTATAAATCATCACATACAAATCTAGATCTAACATTGAAATCGCAGGCAAGAGCAATTCTGCGGGTTGTTGAGGAGAAGCATGTTGATCTGGATTCTTTTGAACCGGGACCAGTTTACCGAAGCGAAGACGAACTGATTTGGGATATTATTTACGATGCACTCGTATTCAACCGCCGCAATACTTATGTCGAAATTTCCACATCGAAAAAAATAGTTTTTAAGACCGCCAACCTTGGGAACATTAATCTTCCCTTCTATGAGCACAAAGAAAAAGAATCCATATTCGATTTTCGGAATGACGATCTTTCTGAAGATGTTATTCGAGCCTGCCAGCTAGAAGGTAAAAGATACACCGTCATAGTTGCATATCCAAAGGAGTTCATTGAACAAACTTTAAACGGATTAAGAAGCATCTACATTAGAGTTGCCCCAATATTCCTTATAATTTCTTTTCTAGGCGGATGGCTGCTCACATCAAAATCACTTTCTAGAATCGATGCCATCATAAAGAAAACTGAAGAGATAACCGCTCAAAGTTTGGATGAAACTATCCCCGGCGGCGAGTATTACGATGAATACGGGCGACTGGTTAACAAGATGAATGAAATGATCCGGCGCATAAAGAAATCCGTCGATTATATGAATCAATTTTCCGTATCAGCCGCTCATGAACTCAAGACTCCGCTAACAATTCTCCGCGGTGAAATCGAGCTTGCTCTTAAGTCTCCCAAAACTTCCGATCAATACACGGAGGTTCTGAAGAGTAATTACGAAGAAACAATCCGTTTGATAAAGATAGTTGATAATCTTTTCTTTATTTCAAAAAGCGACAATGCTCTAATCAACATTCAAAAGAAGGAAGTGGAATTGAATTCCTTCTTAAATAATATTGTGAACAGCATGAAAATACTTGGGCATGATAAAAATATGGATCTGGTTTTCACAACTAAAGACGAGTTAAAGGTTAATATTGATCCCGCGTTGCTTACTCAAGCGCTTTCAAACGTGCTCGATAACGCTTTCAAGTTTGGGACAGACAGCACGACTGTTACCATTAACACAAGAAGAGTCAACGGCAGTTTTGAAATAAACATTACCAATTACGGGGAAGGAATTCCGGAGGAATCAATTAACAAAATATTCGAGCGGTTTTACCGCGCCGATACGCCTCAAACCAAACATACCGGAGGCGTTGGTCTGGGGCTTTCCGTCGTGAAATCTATAATGAATCTTCATGGCGGCGATGTTGACGTAGAGTCCGCCCTCAACGACAAAACAACTTTCTCATTAACCTTGCCGATAGCCTGACGCTCTTCTGCCATCGGCAAGAATTGTTTGTGATATAGGATAAGCAGATTGGGTGAACAAGTACTTTAAATTGACAATCGAAATTCTAAGTAGTATTTTTTAAACAATATGAAATGGATATCAATCAAATAAGCACAATAATACATATCACAAATCCTCTCACAAAATAAAAAGGAGTTAAAATGAAAACAGCTTCAAGATTAGTCGGTTTTAGAAAGACCGTCCTTGTTGTTTTTCTTTTCTTACTCTCCGCAGTTTTAACTCAAGCACAAACAGCATCAAGTTTTTCATCAATGGCGAGTTCGCCGGTTGCAACATCGGGCACGAATTGGCTTATCGGCGGTAGAATTGGACTTGCTATCGGCAGCGGGTTCGGTGGATCAACAGTGGGTTTAGCCATTGGCCCGATGGCGGAAGTATTGTTCAACAAGAACATGGCTGTTGGAACAGAATTAAATATTAATACTTTCGAGGGAACCCCTATTGAATGGGCAGATTATTTTAAATATTATTTTGACATACCCGGTTCAACTGTTAAACCATATGCAAACGCGGGACTTAGTCTATGGTTTGCAACCGATGGACCATATTTTGCAGTTCGGTTCGGAGGCGGCGCCAATTTCAAAGTTGCAAATAATCTCTATATTCCTGCCGACTTACAAATAGGTCCGATTTTTTACAGTACAAAGACAGCAGGATTCGACCCGAACACGTTTCAAGCCACTTCAACTTCCACAACAAAAACAATATTCTATATTGGTATAACTACCGGCATCAGATACGAATTACCGTAAATGCAAAACTAAACAAGAGGGTTACAATATGAAAAAAATATTTGTACTGATTTTAGCGGCAATGTTGATTGTTGCCTCCAGCAATATCCAGGCTCAAACACAAGTGAGCTTTGGGGCAAGAGCCGGATTAAACATTGCTAACTTTTCTTTTGATCCCGACGTAGCAACCGGAGTAACCAAATCTTCACGAACCGGTTTTAAATTCGGCGGTGCACTTGAAGTTGGGTTTGCACCAATGTTTGCTCTTCAAGTCGAACCAATGTTTTCAACCGGCGGAAGCGAACTTAGCGGCCCGGGCGGAAAGCTCACTTTTAAAACATCTTATATAGAAATTCCAATCTTATTCAAAGTTAAGATCCCTGTAGCTGGTTCAGTTGTACCATATGCATTTGTGGGACCAAATTTGGGTTTAGTTCTCTCGTCAAAATCGCTGCTTGAAGCAGGCGGTCAATCTCAAGAAACCGACTGGAAAGATCAAACATCCTCAATAAATTTTGCTCTGGATTTCGGCGCTGGTGCCGGATTTAAGGTAGCTCCGTTAACTACAATCCTTTTAGATGTTCGTTATTCTCTTGGTTTATCAAATATGCTTAACGACAAAGGAAAGCAAGCGTATGGCGGTGACCAGTCTATAAAGACTACAGGATTTCAGATCATTGCTGGTGTGATGTTCGGTTTGAATTAGAAGAATTAATAGATGTAAAAACAAAAAAGCCCCGAGTTAGTCGGGGCTTTTTTATTAGTTCAATGTGCTTATCGGACTTGTATCTTTGAGCGCAACTTCTTTGACTGTTACTTTTATTACACCCCGGCTTATCATGCCTAAAGCCTGGGCTGTACCTTTGGATAGATCCAGATCGCGACCATCAATGTATGGTCCCCGGTCGTTAATTCTAACAATAACAGATTTTCCATTACGAATGTTTGTTACTTTCAATACAGTTCCAAAAGGTAAGGACTTGTGCGCCGCTGTAAGAGCCATCTGATTGTAAATCTCTCCGTTGGCAGTAAGCTTTCCGTGAAAGCGCGGTCCGTACCAAGATGCCGTCATAATACCAATATCATTATATTCAACAGAAGTAAGATTCGGTTTTGCATCTTTGCTTATTGTTATTTTAGTAAAGCCACTATTCTCGCCCGCAGCTGTATCGCTCAAATCTACAAACGCAAGACAGGCGGTTATAAGTATAATGGAAACTATTTTTAACGTACGCAAATTTAACCTCTTAATTAGTTAGACATACCTTTAAGTTCGAGAAAAAGAAAAACCCTAGGCGGAAATCTGTAGTGTTATATTTTAAATCTAGACGTGAACCTAATATCGGTTCGTCTAACATTTTCGCCGGGCAGAAGAGCATTATGGGAAAAAATGAAATTTAGAGAAGTTTGTGAAAATGAATTGTTGGCTTCCAAAGAGATGTGATTTTTTAGGTTTTTAACAATACTAGTCATTTTCGACAATTCATTTACATTGTCGCAAGCAATATCACTTGGAATGACTTTCACCGAACCAGCAATTTTATGGGAGAAGCCATCTCTTTGACTGAGCGACGTTGACTTTGCCGAAGCAATGCCTATCGAAAGGAAGAAAACCAGAATCGTTAAGTATGTAATGCTTTTAACTTTCAATTTAAACCACTTGTTGAGACTAACCAAAAATCTTCTGAACTAAATTTAGGCAATTATTGTAATACAAGACAACCTTTCGAGGAACAAAGTTCCATCGTCAAATTGGGAATGTCCGAAATTTGACCATTTTCGCAATTTTTAAAAAATCTTGAGGAATGTTGTGTGGACAATTCTTGCTCTGCTGGTACAACAAAAGACATTTGCCGGCTTCCAGAGACAAGGACTTTGGAGCTCATAATTGTTCTCGAACACGACTTTGGAAGGCGGCTTAGCACAAGATCATCAAAGTAAACTGACTGATTTATCCAATGCGCGATTTCAACTCTGAATGCTTTTTCATAATTTGACAAATAAAAATTGCCGCATCATGAGAGCTTTTTCAGCCGTAATACCTTTCACCGACATTCAAACGACCTCCGAATTGGCTCGTCAGTTAAACGAATCAGACCAGGTGGAAGAAATCTTCATTTACTCACCTCTTCCTTCCGGTATTAAACTGCCCAACTGCAAGGACCTCATTCTTGACTCAATTCAAAGCTCGGTTTCGCTTCGGACAATTGCCGGTCTTTTGAGAACGGAATACTTGCTTCTTAGCACCAGACAGACTGGAATATCGTTCTCCCCATCTTCACTCGGTCGTTTTCTGACTGTTGTTTCGGCATCAGATGCGGGAATAATCTATTCCGACTTCTATGAAAGGAAGTCTGGAAAAATTCTTGTTCACCCAACATGTGATTATCAGCTTGGAAGTATTCGTGACGAGTTCGATTTTGGCTCAGTAATGATTACCCATTCGGAAACTTTCAAAGATGCGGTGATGTCTTCCGGGAAGTCATACCAGTTTGCCGGATTGTACGACATGCGTTTAAGAATTTCCCAGACTAAGAAGATTCAAAGAATTCCAGAACCGTTATACAACATTGAAGAAATAGATTTTAGAAAATCCGGCGAGAAGCAGTTTGACTACGTTAACCCAAAGAATCGAAACGTTCAACTGGAAATGGAGAGCGCGGCAACAGATCATCTAAAGCAGATAAACGCTTTTGTGAAACCTCCGTTTAACGAAATTGATTTGACAAGTGAAAAATTTGAAACTGAAGCTTCCGTGATTATCCCGGTAAAGAATAGAATAAAAACTATAGGCGATGCGGTTTCTTCTGCACTCAAACAAACAACAGATTTTAAGTTTAACATCATCGTTGTTGATAATCATTCCAACGATGGGACCACCGAATTATTAAAGAAGTTGTCCGCGAAAAACGAAAAAATAATTCATATAATCCCAGGCAGAGAAGATTTACTGATAGGCGGATGCTGGAGTGAAGCAATAAACAATCCATTGTGCGGAAGATTTTCTGTACAATTAGACAGCGATGACGTTTACAAAGATGAAAGCACCTTGCAGACAATCATCGATACCTTTAAGAAAGAAAAATGCGCAATGGTTATTGGTTCGTACACGTTGACAGATTTTGATTTGAACGAAATACCGCCCGGATTAATTGACCACAGGGAATGGAGCGCCGATAACGGACCGAATAACGCACTTAGAATAAACGGTCTTGGCGCACCGCGTGCGTTTTATACACCGCTGCTTCGAAAGATTGATATTCCGAATGTGAGTTACGGCGAAGATTATTTTCTCGGCATTACAATTTCACGGAATTATAAAATTGGTAGAGTTTATAATTCTGTTTATTATTGCCGTCGTTGGGAAGGGAATACCGATGCCGAACTCGATATCGGTAAGTTAAACACGCATAATACTTTTAAAGACGGTTTGCGCACAAACGAAATTTTAGCACGACAAAAAAAGTATCAAGCGGATAAAACATGATACTGGAAGTCCGACCGGAAAAAAATAAAAATATTGACTGGTTAGCCGAGCAGACAAAACAGTTGCTCTCAGATCAAAAAAAATCTTGGCCATTACTAAATAAAAACTACGAAAACTTATCACTCGTTCAGACACGCACTTTTGAGTTTGACGGATTCGAAGTTGACGTGCAATTCAATCCCGAGAGAATAAAATCATCCAACGCCGATGTTTCCAAAGAAGCCATTAACGGTCGGCAATGTTTCCTTTGTTTGCAAAATTTACCCGATGAACAAAACGGACTTGCGACAAACAACTTTCTAATTCTATGTAATCCTTATCCAATCTTTCCTGAACATTTTACAATAGCGAGAAGAAATCACGAGCCGCAATCAATTGAAAATTCTTTCGAGGAGTTGTTAGACTTTTCTCATGAACTTGGCAAGCACTATACGTTATTTTACAACGGGCCGCGTTGCGGGGCTTCTGCGCCGGATCATCTACACTTTCAAGCGGCAGCAAAAAACATTATGCCGTTGGAACGGCAGTTCGACGGTATTATCAATAAGTACTCAACGGCGGTTTTCAGCAACGGAAATACTGAAATCCATTTAATTGAAGACGGCCTGCGAAGTTTTATTTCATTTGAATCAAGAAATAAACGAGAGTTACTCTCAACCTTTTTCGTTTTTCTCAATGCGATGAAAAAAGCTTTTCCTTTGGAAGATGAACCGATGATGAACATAACCGCTTCCTTTGAGCATGGTATTTGGCGTGTTTTTGTTTTTCCACGCAACGTTCACAGACCAAAGCAATTTTTTTCTAAAGAAGAAAATCAACTACTTATTAGCCCGGCAGCAGTAGATTTATGCGGATTGATTATAACTCCCCGTAAAGAAGATTTTGAAAAAATAACCCGCGGCGACATAATCGATATATTTAAACAGATCACAATTACAAAAGAGCATTTTGAATTTTTGCGGAAGAAATTAGGCGAGGCGTTTACTTTCTAAACTGCTTGCCAAGTATAACTCACAACGTTTTTATGGCAATCACACTTACATCGTCTTCAAGTTCTCCGCCGGCATAAGAAAGAATTTCTTTTTTCAACTGTTCAATTGAGTCTTCGTTTGGATTCAAGGTGCCGAGAAAATCAACCAATCTTTCTTCTTGATAAAGCTGACCCTCTTTGTTGCGCGCTTCGGTTACACCATCGGTAAGCAAAAAGAGTTCGTCGCCGCTATTCAATTTAATTTCATGATCTTCGTACTCGCCGGATTTACTGAACCCAAGCAGAACGCCTTTTGATATAATTCTTTCAACCGTTTTAGATTTGTAAATCATCGGCAAGTCGCCGGCGCCGGAATAGCGCGCCGTTTTATTTTGGTTATCAATAATAATTATGGAAAGCGTGATGAACACTTCCGAAATTCTTTCGTCCTTATACACCGATTCGTTCACCTTGTGCAGAATGTGACTCGGCATGTAATCTTTTGACGATTCCAAAACAAACCGTGCGGCGCTTCTTACATAACCCGCATAGGCAATGGCAAAATACCAAGCTCCCCATCGTTTGCCCATTACATCACCCATTATTATTGCAAGATGGTTTTCATCCATCAGGAAATAATCAATGAAATCTCCGCCGGGAACGTTTTTGAAAGGCATGTGCCAGTGTTTGATTGCGAATCCGTCGAACTTCGGATATTCATCCGGGACAACTTTTGCGCCCATCGTGTCTGCGGCTTTCTGAACTTCATCAACAACTTTTACTCTTTCTTTCTCCAGACTTTTTAGTATTGCCGATACTTTTGCAATCACAACTTTGGGACTGGAAGTTTTAATGATGTAGTCTTCAATCTCAAGATCAAACCCTTGAAGGATATCTTCTTCTTCCCCTTTTGCAGTTAGAAAAACAAACGGGATTTTTTTTAGTTCCGGATTTTGCAGGAGAAGTTTTCTGAATTCATAGCCGTCAACCTCAGGCATCATAACATCACTGATAATTAAATCCGGGTGGTTCTTTTCCGCAAGTTCAAGTCCTTCCCTGCCGTTTGTTGCAACTTCGCAATGGAATCCAGCTTTGGCTAAATTGAAGCTAAAAAGTTTTGCTATATTAAATTCGTCTTCTACGAGAAGGATATTGCCATTTTTTTTGTCGTTGCTTTGCTGTGCCACGGTTAATCCAGAATATTTTCGTTGTTAACTCACCCCCGTTGGAATTTCTATTTGCTAAAACTTTTTATTGCGTCTTGCAGATTAGAATAAGATTCAAAAACTCTAAACAATCTGGTTAATTCGAACATAGAGCGTACTGCGGGTTTGAATCCGACTAATTTTAAATCTCCATTTAGTTTTGCAACTTTCTTCAGCGTGTTAACTATAACGCCTAAAAAGGTAGAGTCCAAAAACTCAACGGAAGTAAGATCGATAATAATTTTCTTGTATCCTTCCGACATTCGTTCGCCCACGTTCAACTTCAGTTCTTCCGCTTCATACAGCGTAGCTCTGTCAATATTCACTATTTCAACGGCAATGTCGTCAATGGTTTCTTCAATGATTATCATCGATATGTTTCCTCAATTTAAAATCAATTATTCTTTTGGAGATTCAATTTTATATTTATCCATCAACCGGTAAAGTGTAGCGCGCCCGATTTTCAATTTCCTCGCGGCTTCAACAATGTTGCCGCTAGTTGTTTTTAGTGCGTGCCGGATAGCCTGTTCTTTCAGCTTCTCAAAGGGAATTACCGGAGATTCCTCCCCGAATAAAACCGCGTTGGAACCGAGATTACTATTTCCGGCATTCGAGATAAAGTTTGCCGGCAAAACGTCAACATCTATTAATTCTTTATCAGTAAGAATCATACACCGCTCAATAGTATTTTCCAACTCGCGTACATTGCCGGGCCAATCATAATCATAAACCACTTTCAAAGCCGGTTTGGCAAAGCCCTTTATCTGCTTTCCAAGTTTATGATTGAAGTGCTCGACAAAGTGATTGACCAGCACAACAATATCGCTCCTCCGCTCGCGAAGCGGCGGTATGTGAATCGGGAACGAACTCAACCTGTAATAAAGATCTTCTCTAAAACTTTTACTCTCAACAGCAGCTTTCAGATCCCGATTAGTCGCGGAAATAATTCTCACATCTGTTTTAATAAGTTCGTTGCCGCCGATTCGTTCAAATTCTTTCTGCTGAATCACTCTCAATATTTTTGCTTGCAGCGACATTTCCATTTCGCCGATTTCGTCGAGGAAGATCGTTCCACCTTTGGCAAGTTCAAACTTACCAATCTTTCTTTGATGAGCGCCAGTGAAAGAACCTTTTTCGTGTCCGAACAATTCGCTTTCAAGAAGTTCACGCGGAATTGATGCGCAGTTTACAACAACAAACGGAGCGTTTTTTCTTTTCCCGTTAAAATGAATTGCGCGTGCTATTAATTCTTTTCCGGTACCGCTTTCGCCGGTGATTAAAACAGTAATGTCGTTATCAAGAACTTTCGAAATCATTTTGAAAGCATCTTGCATTTTTCGATCGGCGGAGATAATGTTATCGAAGCTGTATTCGCGCTGTAAATTTTCCTTTAGCTTTTCAAGTTCTTTTTCCAGATCATAATTTTTGATTGCATTTCTGATTGCCGGTTCAAGTCTATTTTTATCGATTGGTTTCGGAAAATAATCGAATGCACCGAGACGAATTGATTCCAATGCAACTTCAACACTGCCCTGCGCAGAAAGCATTATGACAGGCAGGTTAGGATATTTTTGCTTAATGCGTCCGAGCACCTCGTTGCCGTGAATATCCGGAAGCATAATATCCAAAAGAATAAGATCGGGATTTTCATTTAACGAATTTAATGCTTCCGCTCCGGTCGTAAATGTCTTCGTGTTATACTCCCACTGGTTCTTAACCCAATGAGTCAGCATCTTTAAGATTGAGTCTTCGTCATCAATGATGAAGATTAGTTTTTCCAAATTCACCTCGATAGAATTGCTATTTCGGTAATCTAATTATAAATGTTGTGCCTTTGTTCACTTCGCTGCGGACTTTGATAAATCCTTTGTGCAAATCTACAATTTGTTTTACGGTTACCAAGCCGAATCCTGTTCCGCCGATTTGCGTTGTTACTCTTTGGACCTTACTGAATTTCTGGAACAGATTTGTTAAATCTTTTTCGGGAATGCCAATGCCCGTATCCGTAATTGCGATTTCAACTTCCTTTCCAAAATCTTGAACAAGGATAGAAATTCTTCCCCCGTTATTAGTAAACTTTGTTGCGTTCGAAAGTAAATTTCCAAAGACTTTTGTGAGTCTTTCCTTATCCGCATTAATGATAATCTTTTCCGAAGGATATTCCTTGGAAAGGATGAGACTTTTTTCGTTTAACTGTCTTTCAACACTTTTCGCAACCACATCCAGAAGTTCTACAAGGTTGAGCTGTTCTTTGCTCAGCTCTTCTTCACCGGATTCAAGTTTTGAAAAGTCAAGAAGATCATTGATAAGCTTAGCCAATCTCTTGCCTTCTGCCAAAATAATTTGGCTGAACTCAAGAACTGTCTCTTTGGGCAATTCGGTGTCAGATAGAATTGTCTCGGCAAAACCAACGATGGATGCCAACGGCGTTCTGAGCTCGTGCGAAACATTCGAGATGAATTCGCTCTTCAATTTATTCAATTCTTCAAGCACAGTTATTTTGTGCCGCGCTCTCTCCCGTTCGATTGATATGATTCTATTTGCTTCGATAAATTTAGCGTTAAGATCTCTAATTTTTTGTTCGTCTAATTTTCTGCCTGAAATATTTCTGCCGATACCAAGCATGCCGGAAACTTCGCCATCGGAAATCATGGGGTTGGAACGGATTTCGAACGCAACTTCTTTATCGAACCGATCCAGAAAATTTGTTTCAACTGTTGTAACTCCCTTTGAACTTAATATCCTGCTGAATGCCTCTGCAATTTTAGCTTCATCTTCTTTGCTTACAAAATCAAGGAAATGTTTTCCAATCATTTCCTCCGGCGTGTAGCCGAGCACACTCGCACCATTTTTATTCACCATACCGAAATAACCAAATCCATCCAGAACAAATAATAAATCGTCGGCTGTATCTATCAGAAGTCTGAACCGTTCCTCCGAGCGTTCGAGATGCAACTGCGTTTTCTTTTCTTCAGTAATATCCTGTATCACGCCAACTATGCGGACGATCTTGTTATTCTTGATGATTGGAACACCGGAATGACGAACCCAGTGTTCTTTTCCAAAACGGTCCCTCATCCGATATTCTATAACATTGTCTTCGCCAGCACGCAATTTTTTGATAAACTCTTTAAACTCGCCAAAATGTTCCGGTGCAATTGTTCTTAGAACGTGAATCTTATCCTTGTAAATTTCTTCCGGGGAAAAACCGAACAAGGTGCGTGCCGCTTCGGTTATGTAATTATACTCCGAACCTTCGGCATTTGTAGAATACAATACAGCATTTATAGTGTTAATTGTTTCCAACAAGATCGGAACGATTTCGGAATTAATTTCAAAATTTTTCTGCGGTAGTTTTATTTTCTTTTGCGCTTCAATGGAATTCTCTTTAGCGAGACTCTTCGTTATGGAAACAATTTTGGGGTGAAGAGTCCGTGCGTCCGGTAGTTTATTTTTTGAAAACAAAAGCAAGTAGTACCGCGAATCATCTTTTTCAAACAGTTTTTCTTTGTAGAATGATTTGAACTGTTTTCCGGCAATAAATGATTTAAAAGCTTTGGATTGTTTTATTTGAGTAACGGAAGGTTCCTTCTTCGCAATGATCAGTTTGATAACCGCAAGAAGACTTTTTTCGTTATTATCCAATTTGCCGCAGACGGATAGGGAAATCCCTCTCTTAACGGAACTGTTTACGATGCAGCCGACATCGCTTTTGGAAAGCCTACAAATTTTTTGAAGAATTTTTTCTATCGCTTCGTTCATCAATAAATTGAGAAGTCTTAATTGATATTAAAAGATAATAAATTCACTCGTGGAAATATATAGACCAACACACTGCTCATGCCTATTAATTAGGGTAAGACCATGCACAGAGCAATTGAGACTAGTTGCTGTTGTTCCGACAAGTGAATTCATGTTTACAACAATACAACGCAATGGCTTTTCACCCAAAAAATACTGTGGGGCAACCTTCAGCTAAATAATTATACAACTTTTATTATTATTGCACCCTGATTAACGCTCACATTACGTGGACATGTAAGTTGGAAGCAACTGAAACAAAGAAGATAAAAAAACCCGAACTATTGGCGCCCGTAGGGAATTGGACAATGTTGAATGCCGCAATTACCGCCGGCGCGGATGCAATTTACTTCGGATTGAAAAATCTAAACATGCGCGCTGCAGCCAATAACTTTGATCTTGCTGAACTGCCGAAAATTGTTGAGTACTGCAAACAACATAATGTCAAAGCACATCTTACATTAAACACCATAGTGTTTGAAGAAGAACTATCGCAGCTGGATTCTATCGTTGCCGTTGCCAAAAGTTCCGGTGTTGAAATGATAATTTGCTGGGACCTTTCTATAATAAATAAGTGTATTGAATACGAAATGCCGTTCTGCGTCAGCACACAGGCCTCGGCTTCCAATTCTGCAACAGTAAATTTTTATGAGCGTCTCGGCGCAAAACGAATCGTGCTCGCTCGTGAATGCACTTTGGATAAAATAAAAGAAATAAAAAGTAAAACTGACATTGAGATTGAAACTTTTGTGCATGGCGCAATGTGTGTTGCCATTAGCGGAAGATGCTTTATGAGTCACGAGGTTTTTGGAAGAAGTGCCAACCGCGGTGAGTGTCTCCAACCATGCCGACGAGAATATCAAATTGTTGATACGGATGAAAAGTTTTCACTTGAACTGGGCACGGATTACGTTCTATCGCCAAAAGATTTGTGTTCAATTGAATTCATTGATCAGCTAATTGAGTCCGGAATCGATGCGTTCAAGATCGAAGGTAGAAAACGCAGTCCGGAATACATTGCTAAAGTGGTTTCAACTTACCGCAAAGCAATTGACTCGTATTTCGAAAAGAATCTAACGACTGAACTGAAAAGTGAGTTAGTTGAAGAACTGAAAAAAGTTTATAACAGAGGGTTTTCTCAAGGATTTTATTTCGGTCAACCTGCATCCGAAAGTTTTGCAGATACATACGGAAGCACGGCAACAACTCGCAAAGTTTTCGTAGGTAAAGTTCTAAACTTTTATAAAAAGAACAGCATTGCACACGTTAAACTTGAAGCGGAAACTCTTTCGATCGGCGATTCAATTTATATTATCGGTAGCACTACGGGAGTTGTTGAAATGCAGCTAACCCGCTTTATGCATGATGGGTTAGAACTTCAAACCGCAGAAAAAGGCAACACAATTACTTTCGAGTGCAATACAAAAGTAAGAGAAAACGACAAAGTTTATAAAATTGTCTTTCTGGAAAATTGATTTACTTCCAAGAGAGTTTTGGTTTTCCCCTGCCGAAACTTTCCAGTGCTTCATCCAAAAGAGGAAACACTTTAAAAACCTTATCCATTCTTGTAAGAACGAAAACCAATGAAGGCATTTCCTTATTATAAACCAGTCGCAAATCGCCGTTCATCGTGTTTACTTTTTTAAGAAGAGCAACCATCGCACCGAGAAAAGTCGAATCTATATATTCACAAATACCCAGATCAATGATAATCTTATTTGTTCCCGCTTGAATAATCTCATTTACAAAATCTTTGAACTGAACTGCTTTTGCTAACGTCGCTCTAGTCAAGTAAACATGTATGATTACAATGTCGCCGTTCTTTTCTGATTTGAAATCCATAATGTGTAATTACTCGTTTTATTCTGACTATTTAACTGTAAGCAATATATGAATTCCGTCCCTAATTAGAAAACCGAATTAAAATCTTGATGGTTTGACAACTGGCTCACAATTACAAAAAATTTCTGAACGAATATACTAATTGATTCCGCAGACAAGGCAGAAAAAGAATTTGTTTTTAAGAAAGGGCGTTGTTTAACTGTTCAATTCAAGAGGGATTGGTTTAAAAAAAAGAAGGCGAAGGACCTTTTTCAAACTTTCACCCTTCGCCAACCTTAAGGACGGAGTCCATTTGTGTGTGTGGCTCTTATTACTCAACTATGGTGCCAAATGAAATTTTTTGCGGGAATGTACAATTATAGCGAAGAATATCCGAATTTCGCTTGTTTTCAAAGCGTCTTGTGAGGCTTTGTTATTTAAACTACAACTTGAGCGGTTCTATGCCACGAATTTTTTTTC
>JAKBMG010000034.1:17371-26729 GCA_021831685.1 Bacteroidota bacterium
GAAAGTTTTGCTCTTTGAAGTACTGCATGGGCAATGCTTTACCACGAATTTTTTTCGGGGCAAACGAATTTTATTCCATCAATCTAATTAGAACTTAAACCTAAAACCTAGGTTTATTGTACTGATCGCTGAATAGTTTTCAAGTGTCAACGACAGTTTTTGTGATTCGTTTATGGCACTGTTTTGACCATCTAAAAACAGCAGATCGATTTGGCTGTAAATCCAAATCGCAGCGTAAGTGGCAATCAAAACATTTCTAACCTTGTAAGTTTTATTGTAATCATCATACTTCTGCGCCATCAATGTTCTGTCCGACTCATTCAAGTAATTATTTTCTTTTTTCTTAGTGTCTATTATAAAATAAATCATCGCTCCAAGATTCAAAGCTGCGGCAGACGACACGATCCATCCCTTGCTTGTGTTCCCGATTTGAAATTGACCTGCGCCTGGTAAAAGCAAATTGGTTATAGTCGCGCTTCTCATTGCGCCCAAGTCTTCATGTTTAATTTCTTGTTTCGCCTGCGTAGTATCTCGCGGTGCTTCAATGTCGGGATTATTTCTCATGTATTCGGTTTTTACTTCGCCAAAGATTTGGATCAGCTTCGGAGGAATTCTCGACGGGTCGGGCGTAAAGTTCTTTTTTATCTTTAAAATGTTTTCGAAACTCTTCCGTGTGGAAAGCTCGTCTCCGTTAGAATAAAATGCAATCGCCCGCATCAAGTGGACTTCAATAGTCAAGGAATCGCTAAGGTTTCCTTTCTGCAGCAATTCTTCGGATGACTTTATTACATTATTGTAATCAAAAGCTTCGAACAACTTTTTAACTTTATCGAATGACGTTTCTTGAGCAAACGAGCACGATAAACCAGTCAACAGAAATATTACAAAGAGAATTTTTTTCATTATTTGAGAAGAACCATTTTTCTTGTTTGAATAAAATTTCCTGCGCGCAGCTGCAAAAAATAAATTCCGCTCGGCACGAGATTGTTAAATTTGTCTTCACCGTTCCAATGAATAGAATATGTTCCGGCTGAAAACTCTCCGGACGACAGCGTTACAATATGTTGACCGATCACAGAATAAATAACCAGCGAGACAGAAGCGGTTTTTGTTAATTGAAAAGTGATTGTTGTGCTTGGATTAAAAGGATTCGGATAGTTTTGGAACAATTCATCTTCCGCAGGTAATACATTATCGGTATGAACACCAGTCGCGGTTGTATCCTCTAAAATTTCAACATCGGGAACAACTTTTCCGTTTGCATCTTTTCCTCCAAATACCGCAACCTTTCCTTTGTAATTAACCGCCATCAAGTTTGTTCTGGCTTTATTCAACTTTAGCTTTGGGTCGGATGTTATACTAATCGAACCATCTTGATTCACTACAACTTGTTCAACGCTGGCTAAGGCTTTATTGGTTTCGTTGTAACCGCCGATTATGAATCCCCTTTGACTGATAGGGTTGTAAACAGCTGCTCCTCCGGCTCTTGCCTCAATAAGTTTGTTCGGTAAGGTTGTAAGCTGTTGCGTCGGTATGTTAAACCGCTGAACGGAATTCATGACTCCATTTGTAACGCCGCCGAAGATATAAATATTATCACCTACAATAAATGTCATGTGCTGACGCGGCGGATCTGGTGACGGCGAGTTAAACGTAAACACGGTTTGCTTCGATGCTAAGTTGTATTCAACAATGTACGGAAGCGTTGCACCAACGGTTGAAGGATCGCCGCCTATGATATATAAATTATCACCAACAACTTGACCTGTGGAAAACGATCTACCGAAATTGTTTTGAACATCAAGCACAGATGGAGCCGAAGGTGGAGTCTTAAAATTCCACCCTTCTATTGTGTTTTTATTTGTGGAAGTATCTGCCGTTCCTCCGAAGTACACAATTTTCGAGTTCCAAATATCTGCAACAAACTGCTGGCGTCTTTGTTTCATACTATCGACGATTCGCCAGGTGTTTTGAACAACGTCATATTCCTGAATCCAATTAACCGCTCTTTGAAGTGAATCAGAATAGCCGCCTAGGATATAAATTTTATTGCTGGGCGATTGAAGATCGAAAGCAAGTTGACCGCCGGAAACTGGATATAACATTCTTCCAACTATCTTCCATTTAAATTGCGCGCTCAGGGGGACAGCACAAAAAATAATAAGTAATACAAAGATTAATTTTTTCATTTCTAAACTGTTTTTTAATTATTTAACTCAACTTCCATACCAATCAATTATTTTTTCAAAAAGTCGAATTTTAAATTCACCGTATCCCCCTTTGATACTCTAAAGGTTGTATCGATATCCTTAAATCCCGGATTCCGGATTATCATGTGCACCCAATCCGGATGAGGTAAAACTCTTATCAATTTCGGCGCATATACCTCGGCTTTTAATTCACCATTTATATAAACATCACCCCAAGGCAAAACCGAACATCTTATGAAGCCCATTTTGGAATCGAAGGAAAAATTAAGTTTAGTTGGTTTGTCCGCTTTGATCAATACAGTTTCAAATTGCGGAGGATAATTCTGCGCAACCAACTTAACAGTGTGCTCTCCTTCTAATAGTCTGATAGGATTGGTCGTGGGCGTTGCACCAAAATCTTGACCGTCGATGGAAATCTGAGACCACGGTTGACTGTCAATCAACAATGCACCATATCCAATGGATTTTACAGGCGGCTGAACTGCTGTATTTTGATTTTGCTGCTGAGCACTTTCGTTTCCGACCAAAGGTTTATCAGTCTTTGTTAAATCGACTTGATCTTTTTTAAGATCCGGTTCAGCAGCAATAGATTTAGATTGATTAGTCTCGTTACCCTGATTCGATACCTGCTGCGGTTTTTCCTGTATCGAATTGCTTGGGTTCTTTTCATAACGCGGAATAAAAACAATTCCGGCTATGATTAACACGACAGCAGCCAAAACCAGAGCAACGAGCTTTGTTCTTCCGGAATCCTTGTGAACATTGTTCAGAATCAAAGTTGCCTGATCCGGCTGAATATTTAAGTCTTTAAAAACTTCATCAACAGTCAGATAACGCTGATTGATATTTTTCTTCAGCAATTTCAAAAGTACGTTTCTATATTTTTCCGGAATCTCGTTCAGCTTTCCTTCAAGGGACGATTCGTTAATGCCGATTATTTCATTCAGCGTCATGCTTACGTTGTCTTTCAGAAACGGATTCTTTCCTGAAAACAATTCAAACAAAACAACGCCGGCAGAAAATAGATCGCTTTGAGCCGTAAGTTTTGCGCCTCTCACCTGTTCGGGCGACATGTAGCTTGGCGTTCCAACTATTGAATACGGATTCGTTACAAAATTATCCTCGGCTGATAACGCGAGACCAAAATCTCCGAGCTTTGCATTTAGGTTTTTATCTATGAAAACATTTTCCGGCTTTATATCACGATGGATGATTTGATTTGCGTGCGCGTAACCCAGTCCCCGTAAAAGTTGAATCATCAAATGTTCTTTTTGTTCAAGCGTTAAATTCTTGGTCTTGAACGCATTGCGCAGCGACTCGCCTTCAATGTATTCGAACGAAATGTAGAAATACTCTTTGCTCGTTCCGAAATCCAATACCTTGATAATGTTTGGATGATCGAGCCTGGCAAGAATTTTTGCTTCACGCTTAAAACGTTCTACAACCGATGGATCGGGAATTTTTTGAGTGTTCAAAACTTTAAGAATAATTTTTTTACTAAGGTAGATGTGATTTGCAAGAAAGACCGCCGCATGCTCGTCTTTCTTGAGCACTTCAATTATCTGGAATTTCTCGAACAATATTTCGGAAGTAAGCGATGTCATTTTATTGTTCGCCAAGCTCCTTCAGTTTCAATTGAATCCATCTTACGGATACATCCAGTGATTTTGCGGTAAGTGTTCTGTTGCCGTTAAGTTCTTCAAGACGCTTTTTGAGAAGAAGCATTTCAAATTCCCTCAGCGTACCCTGAAAGTTTTCCATATCGGTTGCTTCTTCAAGAATTATATGTTCGGCAAGTAATTTGTTCCCGTCGCAAAGAATTAACGCGCGCTGAATTATGTTTATCAGCTGGCGAACATTTCCGGGCCAATAATAACTCTCCAATTTTTTTATTGCCGCGGGATCTATGGACATATCTTTCTTGCCCATTTTTTTAATAAAGAAACTTGTGAGCAAAGCTATGTCGCTTCTTCTTTCTCTAAGCGGAGGGACCTTGATCGGAAATACATTTAATCTGTAGAATAAATCTTCGCGGAACGATCCCTCTTTTACAAGCGCTTGTAAATCTTTGTTGGTTGCGGTAATTATTCGAACATTAATTTTTCTTACCTTCACATCACCCAGCCGGATGATTTCTTTATTCTCGAGCACACGTAAAAGTTTTGCTTGAAGGGCTATGGAAATATCGGCGATCTCATCCAAGAAAAATGTCCCGCCGTCGGCAGCTTCTAGTAAACCTTGTTTATCCGTGTTCGCGCCGGTGAACGCACCTTTTTTATATCCAAACAATTCGCTCTCAAGAAGATTATCCGGAATCGATCCGCAGAATTGTGCAAGAAACGGTTTATCGTTTCTTTTACTTAAATCATGAATTGCTTTTGCTGCAATTTCTTTTCCGGTTCCGCTTTCACCAGTGATCAAAACCGTTGTATCGGTTAATGCAACTTTATAAAGGAGTTGCGAGAGACTGTGCATAATGGCGCTTTCGCCTATCATATCGGGAATTTCGAAAACAGACTGCAGTCGATTGGTAAGAATCTGATTTTCTTTTTCAAGCTCTTCTAATTTTATAATTCGATCAAGAGCCAGCGATACCAAGTTGGAAAAGAATCCGAGGAACAGAAGGTTTTCTTCCGTGAATTCACGCCGGTCAAGCTGGCTATCGGCAATAATAACGCCCCAAACTTTTCCATCGCGAACAATTGGAACGCCGATGACAGATTTGATGCGCTGAATCTGCACGCTCTCAAACTGCGAAAGATGCGGATCGCTCATTACATCGTGATAAAGCAGCGGCTTCTTTTCTTTAATTACTTTTTGAAGAATGCCGGAAGAAAATTCATGCAAGTCGGTTATACTCTCGTTCGAGATTTTACGTGCGGTGACAATAGAAAAACTGTCATTGACTTCGTCATACTTTACAAAAAGACCGCGCTCGGCATTAATTACTTTGATCACAATATCGATAGCATCTTCGACTAATGATTCTTGACGCGTGGCAGAATTTAAAATCTCTGTGAATTCAAAAAGCGATTCGAATTCATCTTTAGTAAGATTCTTAATGTGAGTAATGTTGTCTGCAAAAAAATTATTCATTTATAAAATGCCTGTAAAAAATTTTCTTTCTATTCCTCAACCGATTATTGAACAACAAAGGATGCCGGTTTTGAGCGGCATCTGTCTTGAAAATCATCGATACTCCAGATTACCCAGAAATAATCTCCGATAGAAAGAGTTGCGCCGGAAATCACTTGAATATCATCCTTGGAAATATTGTCTTTCTGCCAAACGAGAACCGGAGAAACTTCGTCCGTGTATATTTGAACCATGTAGCGGAAATTAAATCCCGGCAGGAATCTTGTCCAACGCAGTGTTGGAGTTGAGCCGACAGTTTGTTTATTTGACGGCGTCTCCGGCAAAACTTCCTGTTTGATAATTCTTTTTATGGTTGATGACCCGATATTAAAAATTCTTTTCTGTTTATCTTTTACAATGATGTTGAAAATTTTTCCGATTCCTTCATCCATCGATTGTAAGCCCAAATCCGTTTGAGAAAAATCATTTTGGTAAGAACGCGATGACGGATTGTAATTCAACTGCTTATTAAAGTTTAATTGGTTCGCTACGACAAATACTGAATCAACATTTCCTTCGGTATCGGTAATACCCGCTTGGATAGTGAGTTTATATTTTTGAACGTCCGGATAACGGTTCTCAACGCTTGTGTAGATAGCTAAACTGTCAAGCCGTGGAATTGAGTGCAGGAACATGTCAACATGAAAGGTTTTTTGATTATTCCACTGAACCAACGTTGAATCGCTGCTGAATCCGTCCTTCTGAAAATAAAGCCATCCGTCCTGCTTCGGAAGATTATCAAGTTTGAAATATCCGTTTGCATCCGTCGTTAATAAAATATTCTGCGGTTTCCAAAAAACACTTACACCAGTGATGGGCTGCGGGGGTCCGGTAAAAGTTTTAACAACACCATCAAGAGCGGCAAACTGATAATCCGGATTTTGAGGATCGAGCGGATTCAACCGCGGCGCGTCGCAAGAAAACAATCCGACACAAAGAAGTAATACAGATAGACTGCGAAAAATTTTCATGGAATAATTACCCCCAAGAGAATTTCGAACACACAATGGCTCTTTAAGTTTTCAAAAAGCTTTAAAACCAACGGCTAATATGCAGATAAAATACTGAATTATAAACTCAAAAATAAGTTTCCTACCGAATAAAGTGCGGCTTTGCCCGATATCTTGACACGGTTCACAAGTTGCTCGCAGAACAACTCTCCTCCTCGTTTTGAGACTTGCAGAGCACGAAAATTTTTCTTACCAAGCTTTTCAGCCCAGTATGGAATAAGAACCGTGTGCGAAGATCCCGTAACCGGATCTTCATCAATTCCTTCGTTTGGCGCAAACATGCGGGAGACAAAATCAACTTCTTTTCCTTTTGCAGAGATGATAACGCCATGCGGATAAATTTGTTTTACGAGCTCAATGTTTGGTTGAACATCTCTCACATAATCTTCGGAATCAAAAACGATAAGAAGATAAAATCCATTTTCCAAAACTTCCAGCGGCTCTCTCTCAAAACATTTTCTGATTGCATCGTTGATCTCAATCTTGTGCGGTTTGTTAACCGGAAAATTTAATGAAAGCAATTCTCCTTCTCGATCTACAACCAACTCTCCGCTCTTCGATGTGAATTTAACCTGGTTGGAATTCTTATCGATGAAATTGAAAATCACAAAAGCAGAAGCAAGCGTCGCGTGTCCGCATAACGGCACTTCGTTTAACGGCGTCATCCATCTAATGTGATAATGTTTGCCTTCTTTTATAAAGAAAGCCGTTTCGGATAAATTGTTTTCCGCTGCAATATTTTGAAGAGTCCCGTCGTCAAGCCATTTTTCCAGAGGGACAACCGCTGCAGGATTTCCGCTAAAAACTTTTGATGCAAAAGCATCAACTTGATAGATTGGTAACTTCATGTGATTCTCCTTAATCATGATCTTGCACATGCCCTTAATCTCAATCTTGATCTTCTTCATGATTAATAAACGTTAAAACCGGAAGCAGAGCAAGATTATGCGCAAGATCAAGAAAATTTTTAATATTAGCTAAAGAACATTTCTTTATGTAGAAAAGGAACAACGGCTACTTTCAATCCTTCAATGTATAATTCTTTTCTGTTCATCACACCATTAGTAAAGTAACCAATGGCACCGTGTTTCTGTTTTGTGTTTTGCTGATTCATAATTTCGTCCATCACGTCACCAAGTTCGACTCCTTTCAAAAGTTTTTCAACAACAGAGTTCGGCAACTCGAAATGCGGCGACATTCCGAAACCGACTTTTCCATCTTTATCTATTATGCACACGCATCCGAATGCAAACCATCTTTCAAACTGCTTTGCTATTCCTCCTTCTATGCCGACAAAGAATTCTCCGCCAAGATTCCGATCTTTGTTTATATGAAGTAATTTTACGGCACGGTTTTGTGCGCCAATAAAAGTTTCGTCATTCACGGGTTGAACTGGAACGCCGGAATCAACTTCAACTCCAACAACTTCCAGTTCATCAAAATAGTTGGAGAATGCTTCTTTGACCGAAGCTATCTTAACCGGATTTTTTGAGCCGACAAGTATTTTCATGGTTGGTTTTTTTGTCTCTATGTACTTGATTTCTGTTGTTCTTTCCAAAGTTTGAACTTACGAACACGTGCTTCGATATTTGCCGTTTTATTCCAATTTTCTTTCTGTTGCAGTCCTAAACGTCCTGCGCATTGACGCACAGATTGAACCGTTCGTCCTATTGCGTTCCCGATATCTTCCGCTGTTAAAGTTGCATAATGCTTTCGAACATAATTTAATTCCTCTTCGGTCCAAAGACGCCGATGCGGTTTTCGGAATAATCCTTTCCGATTCGCATGCAATGTAACAGCATCGCTGCTTAAGCCCAGATCTACAGCTATGTCTTTAAACCTCTTTTTCTTGTAATTGGCAACAAGATATTTGTGTTCTTCTTTTGTCCATTCGTGATCATGACGAGGTCTTCGCACATTCAAAATTTTTGCATATGATCTAACTGATTTTAATGAGCGTCTCAATTGGGAAGCAATTTCTTCGAGAGACTTTGAGCGATCATGATAGTATGTACAAAGGAATTTTTTTTCTTCGTCGGTCCAAGTTCTTCCGCGTTTCTTGGTTAACCCTAAGCGTTTTGCCCGGTGTAAGACGGCGCGAATGGAACGCTTTAGTGTTTTGCCGATTGATGACGGCTTGCGGTCAGAATAATGACGTTTAATATAATTATCTTCCCGTATTTCCCAATGTCGAAAACCATTGACTACAATGCCGAGATTCATTGCTTTTGAAATTACAGCATTGGTAGAACGCTCAAGATGCAGGGCAACATATTTTGCACCTTTTCGCGGATAATATTTCCGCAGATATGTGACTTCGCTTTCAGTCCATTTTTTCCTGTTCATATCGTCATCCTCAATCGTTCATTCAATTAATAAAAAAAGTGGGGCTATTTAGCAAAGAATATTTCGAGCGGACGCCATACACGTTTAGCCCAAGCAGTTTCGTTGTGAGTGGCGGTTTTATCAACAAAAAAGAATAAATCTTTGTTTTCAATGAATCCTTTTTCTTCCAGAGCTTTTACCATTTCATTGACGCCGGGTAATAATCTAGCATCCAAATCAACGCCGCCGTTATCAATATAAAGCGTGATCTTTTTTTTCTTGCCGGAATATTCGAGGACATTTTTAACGTAATCGATATCGGCAATCTTAAACGCAGGCGAGAAACATGCCGCTTTAGAAAACACATTTGGATATTCCCACGCGCACATCATAGATATCAGCCCGCCCATTGATGATCCGCCAACGGCGGTGTTTTCTTTATCGGGCAAGGTTCTGTAAAGTGAATCGATGAACGGTTTAATTTTTTCCACGATCAATTTCATGTAGAGATGGCCAAGCGGTGTATCGGCATATTCGATTCCGCGATCTTCAGTATTGTAAATCCCGACAATTATAAGCGGCTTAATTTCTTTTTTGTGTATCAAGCTATCGGCGGTTTCATCCATTTGCCAGTCAACAAACATGCTTGAAGTGCGCGGATCAAAAAGATTTTGTCCA
>JAKBMG010000026.1 GCA_021831685.1 Bacteroidota bacterium
CCTGCCTGCCGAGACTGTTGCACAACTCCAAAATGTCATTTCGACCGGAGGGAGAAATCCCATTTTAGACAGTTTTGAGACCTCTCTTTACGTTCGAGACTAAATAGGAGAGTTCTGCAACATTCTCTGCCGGCAGATAGGTTGTTTCTTTTCTTGCGCCAAGAAAAGAAAGAATACGTATATTTATTTGCAGTCTTGAACTGGTGTCTGTCCTGTAATTTTTACGGGATTATTTTTTTTGAGCAAAAAAAGTAATAGTAATTCAAAGACAAAAACAAAAAAAGGATCGAATCCGAAATCTCCAAAGTCAAGAAATAAAGTAGGAATTTGACTCATCAAATTCCCTTTGAATTACCTTTTCCGTTTTTCCCGGAATTAAATTCCTTATTTCAATGGATCAAATCCAAGGTAAATTGTAAAACTTTACCTTGAAATTGATTTATTGGTAATTTCATCCTTTACTAAGGAAATCGCTTAGTTAAAGGAAACGCCATTCCTTTAACTATTTCAAATATTTAGTTAAATTAGTAATGGATTTTATAAGGAATTAGACATGGATATCAAACAATTTAAAGCTGGCACTTGGATTCAGCAGTCTCGTTATAAGAGTTTCAGCCCTTCAAAAATTAATATAGAATGGATTGTCAGTGATCCTCAAATTAACCAGCTTTTGGAAGAAGCTAATCTAAAGCTCGGTGAATTGAATGCTCTTTCATCAATTGTCCCGGATGTTAACCTCTTTATCAAAATGCATATTCTAAAAGAAGCAGTTAACTCTAATAAAATCGAAGGTACCAGTACCAACATTGAAGAAGCTGCCTTGCAAGAAAGAGATATTGAGCCTGAGAAAATAAATGATTGGGAAGAAGTTCAGAACTATGTTAAAGCAATGAACGATGCCATTGATAAATTAAAAAATCTCCCAATCTCAACGCGCCTAATTAAGCAAGTTCATAAAATATTACTAACCAGCGTACGCGGACAGCATAAACATCCCGGTGAATTTCGTACAAGCCAGAATTGGATTGGTGGCGCAACTATTCAAGATGCCGCCTTTGTTCCTCCTGTTCATATAGAGCTAAATGATTTGCTTTCGGATTTGGAAAAATTTATTAACAATACTCAAATAAAAGTTCCTCATCTTATTAAAATTGCTATTATCCATTATCAATTTGAAACTATTCATCCGTTCCTGGACGGCAATGGAAGAGTTGGAAGATTACTCATTACTTTATATCTTATAAGTAACGGTCTTCTATCAAAACCGGCGCTTTATCTTTCGGATTTCTTTGAAAAGAACAGGCAACTCTATTATGATAATCTCTCCAATATACATTCTAAAAACCAGCTTGAACAATGGATTAAATTTTTCTTGATAGCTGTTATAGAAACATCTAAAAGTTCAATCGATACATTTAATAAAATACTTCTCCTAAGAAAAAATATTGAAGAAATTAAAATTCTTAATCTTAATAAGAAAATTCCTTTGGCTAAAAGATTTCTAAATTTCTTATACTCACAGCCCATTGTTGCTCTGCAAGATGTTATTGATGAATTGAAGGTTACTAAGCCCACGGCAAATGCAATAATTACAGATTTTGTTAATTTGGAAATTTTGAAAGAAACAACCGGCAAGAAAAGAAACAGAATATACACATTTGAAAAATATCTAAATTTATTTAAATAATCTTAAAAATTAGTTGACGGTATACTTGTAAGAAAAGTTTAGGCTTTTAGCTCATCGTTTTTATATCGTTCAATATTTCTGTAAATAAATTATATTTACAGAAGAAATGAACAACATTTATGAAAGAAGTAATTAAATATTTTAAGGCTAACGGCGGTTATGCAAGAATGTCTCAGCTTAAACAAGCCGGTATTCATACTAGCATAATCAAAACTATGATGCAGCAGGGTATAATCGAAAGGGTAAAACCGGGTCTTTACCGCCTTTTTGATATTGATCCGAAATCTGATATTAGCATAAGCTTTATTGATGTTTGCACAGCCGTCCCACAAAGGATATAGATTTTCTCGGTAAGGCAATTGATAATGATCCTGATGAAATCAAAAACATAATTTCTGAAATTTGCTCAATCAAAACTTCAGATGAAATTGAATTTATTACCTCGGAGATAAAATCTGAACGTATTAAAGAAGATGCTCAGTACGGAGGCATTAGATTGCATATCCCTTATAAGCTGCATACAATAAAAGGCGTAATTCAAATCGATATTGGCTTTGGGGATAAAATTGTCGGCGGTCCTATAAAAGCAGAATTTCCAGTTCTGTTGGACTTTCCCTCCCCGCTCATTAATGTTTATTCAATCGAAACAGCAATTGCAGAAAAATTTGAAGCTATAGTTAAACTAAATTTCCAGACAAGCCGCTTAAAAGACTTCTTCGACATCATTCATATCGCTTCTAACTATAATTTTAAGTTAGATTCACTAACCAACGCATTTAAAGAAACTTTTGCAGCAAGGAAAACAAATATTGATGACAGGAAAGCAGTCTTTTCTGATGAATTTAAATTTGATAAGAAAAAAGAATCGCAATGGGAAGCATTCTTAACTAAGAATAAAATTACTTTCAATAAAAATTTTCCTGAAGTTGTCAGTATGATTGAACAGTTTATTAACCCGGTATTCAATTCTAAATTGCTCAATTGGAATCCCCAAATTTGGAAATGGAAATAATAAAGCTTAAAAGGATATTAAATGGCATTAAAACCTTGGCATAAAATTGTCACTCCTCGCGAAGAACTTAGAGAAGGTGAATCTTTAATGCTTCTGAGTTTGAAGTTTATTTAGATCAAATTAGAGATGGTCGCGCGTATAAAGATTATCAAAGTTCAAAAGTCTTTTTCGTTTTAAGGGTTTCTATGTGCACCCTGCGGGACTCGAACCCGCGACCTGCTGATTAAGAGTCAGATGCTCTACCAACTGAGCTAAGGGTGCGGGGCAAAATTAATCAAATTTGATTCTCTATCAAAATTTTTAAGGCCGTCTTTTGAATCTTTTATATTGAATTGCTATGAATTTGCGTAATTATATTAGGGCGGCTTTTTGCCGCCCCAATCTCTTATTCTTAGGATGTTATTTAGTAGGCATTTCGAATTTATTGTCAGCTATCTCTGTGTTCGCAGCAATTTTATTAAAGTTCATTGTCTGGTTAAAATCATATCCGGCTGTATGCACAGTAAACGGAATTAAAACACCATCCACATTTTTGTAATCTTTATAATCAGTTTGAACTTGAATATCACCAAGCGGAGTTTGGTTGTATTGAATCTTTCTAATTAATAATCCTGTATTTACATCAAAATAAAGCTTGTCGCTTAAATACTCAGAGCGCGATCCCTTTACTTCGTAAGCTGTATCGCCGTCTACTACAACTACATTGCTAAATCTTAAATTGGAATAATCCTTCTCAATGTTAATGCTTCTGTAAAATTCCGCTGCATCTTTTAATAGATTCAAATCATCTCCCTTAATTTCATCCTCCCTTTGTCCTGCTTTAAACCATCCGACTTCGCCGTTAAACCCTCTCGAAAATTCACCCCAATGATTTTGACCAATGGTTAAAATTTTATCCGGCGCCTTTTGATTTATGGTAAGTGGCATTTCCTTTCCGTCTTCATTAAGAGTAGTTCCTTCAAATTTTAACGAAGTTATTTTTTGAAATGCTTCTTTCCCGCCGATACCCTTTACATATTTTGCGACAATTTCTCCGGCTGTGTTTAATCTATTTGCCACTATTATGTCTCTATCGTTTCTGTCTTCTGGCTTTAAGGGAAGCTTTAATAAAGCAGGTACGGTTGGCGGATTTAATTGTCCGTGATGGCATGTAAAACATGTTACCTCTTGATGACCCATAAAATGATGTTTGTTAATGTCATTCATCATTTCGATCATCTTTCTTGCTTTTTTCTTTCCGGATTTCTTGTCGCTGTCAAACTCCCAACCTTTTGTTTTGTCATGAACATGGCAATCACCGCAGTTGGTACCAAGTGCTGCTTCGATGAATCTCATCGTAGGAATTAACCGTGAAGCGGGGAGTCCCTTAAATACTTTTATATTCTTGTATACTTTCTCTGCTGGCTTTTCTCCTTCTGAAGGAGAAAAAAGTTTTATTGTGCCCTTCTTAGAAGACATATTTTCTTTTCCGGAGTTCGAATCGTTTTTTATTCCACTTGAGCTTTTCCCGGTAACAGCCCATCCGTAAGAAAATGAAATAACCAAAATACCGGTAAGTAAAAGAAATATTTTGCCCAAAGATTTTTTATTTGCCATGCGCTACCTCTAATTGATTAAAATGGAATTTATTTGAAACGAATATAATAATTAGAAGTTCAGAAAAAAGTGATGATGTTAATCGGTAAGATTTAAGATCACAAGAATATGATGAATGGGAGATGCAAAACTGCCCATATGCCGTAACGTATATATGTCTCTTTTCTTATATCCCTAGCTTGTACGGCAAAATAAATTGCTTTGATGATCGTGTTACTCATCATTGCCATTATTATTGCCGAAATAATTATGGGCTCCAACGGCTTTGCACCTTGAATTAAAGATAGTATAAATGGATCTATGTCTGTTACTCCTACAACTGCCGAGAGTGTTAAAAGTCCTCCGCTGCCAAAATAGTTTTTTACTAGAATAGTAACCACAGAAAGAATTACAAACAAAGCTGCAAAAAATATTGCCGGCTTAATTTCAAATGGGTTTTGAAGTGTTGAAACAGAATGATCACGGGGTTGGGGCTCTTTTGATTTTAATCCGAATGAAAGTGCAATCCCGATTATTGTGAGTATAGCAAATTTCCACCATAGCAAGAAAATGCTTGCGGGATTGATAATCCCGATAATTATTAAAATTCTTATATACATTACGCTGCTTGCAAGAAGTGATGCCTGCAATGCGTTTCCGCTTTGCTCAGGATTGTTTTTTGCTATTCTCCCCACAGCAATACTTACTGCGGTGCTTGAAACAATTCCGCCGAGCAAGCCCGAAAGCCATAAACCAACCTTGCCGCCAAATTTTTTCATCAAGAAATATCCAACGAAACCAATCGTCGATACCATGATTACGTATTCCCAAATATTCTTAGGATTAAGATTGAATTGGGTAAAGTTTTGGTCGGGTAGCGCGGGAAGGATAATTATTGTAATAAGTAAAAATTTTATAACGGCAAGAAATTCAGTTTGATCTAATCGCTCAACCCAGCTTTCAAGCTCGGCTTTTTCGGATAGAAGAAAAGTGGCAATGATACCTAGTGCCATCGGCAGCCATATATCTGCCAGCATTGATAGTGCGCCAATGGTAAATGTTAAAAGCGCTGCTACCTCGCTTGTTGTTCCGGTCCTTCCTTCCTTTAATTTTGAAATATATCCCATTAATGCAAGCGCTGCGATCGAAAGCATTCCCGCGGGTAATGCGAATGTAACATTTATATGAAAAAGCCATCCGCATGCAAAACCAAATAAACTAATTAAGGTATATGTTCTTACTCCGGCGAAGAGTATGTTTTTTCTTTCACTGCCAGATCTTTCTCTTTCAAGACCGATTAAAAAGCCGAGTGCTAAGGCAACAATAAAGCGAAGCTGAAATGTCCATTCAAACGAATTCAAAATAGTTATTCTTCAAAATAAATTATAAAATAGTACCGCGCTTAAATTTCCATAGACTTACCAAATTTACGACAACCGCAATTGCTATTAGAACTCCAAGATATGGAAGTATATCCATAAACCCGTATCCGTTCCATAAAACTTTCAGGAAGCCATCAACTGCCCAATAAACAATAGTCAGCTTACTAATAATCTGTATAAAAGGCGGAAGAATAAATGTAGGAAACCACGCTCCGCCCACAGCACTCATCGTCAATATTAAAAATGTTCCAAGCCCGCTTGCCTGTGCGGCAGTTTTACAAAATGCCGCAAGCAGCATTCCGAATGCTGTACTCGCCGCTGAAGCTGCAATTATCATCAATACTAAATTTAAGAAGTTGGAAAAAATATTAATATTAAAAAGTAAATAACCCATAAAAAAGAGAACAAAAAGCTGTATGCAGCCAAGTGAAATATTATATAAATATTTGCTCCACAGTATTTGAACTCTTGAAATCGGGGAAGATAATATTCTAAGGATAACACCGCTTTTACTCTCATCAAACAGAGATGTTGAAGCTCCTGTTATGGTAAAAAGAAGAAACATTACTGCCCAGCCCCCGACACTTCTTGTGGCGTCCGGACTTGTTACATTTGCTCCGACGAGCTGCTCTTTATCCATTTGCAGTATATTGCTGAAAAAATTTCCAGCTTTACGGGAGGAATCCGAACCTACAGAATCGGAAAATGAATATTTCATTCCGTGAAGAATTACAGATGTATCAACATTATAATACTTGCTTATTACAGAAGCTATCTGCCTGTTGAAGCTTGATCCTTTTTCCATCCCCAAATAGCTTTCTGCTTTCCTCTGCATGCTTGCTGTAAACACACTTGGGATCTCAGCCATTATAGTTTGCTGAAGCAGTCCTTGAATCATTTGCATTTCTATAGCGTTTTTGGGATCATAATAAAATTTCAGTCTTAACGATGTAGATGTATCGGTGTAAGCATCCTCAGGAATAATCAGCGCTGCCGAAGCATTTCCCCTTCGAATGAAATCTTTTACTGAATTCGTATCAAACTTGACTTCTTTGCCCTTATCGTTTATATAAGATTTTATAATTTTGAATGAGGAACTGGTATCAAGCGCAGTCTCTATTTTCTTTGCAACGGATGCGTTACTGTTGTTGATAAAAGCCATGCGGATTCCCTGAGGAGAACCTCCGCCGCTGAAAATTGATCCGAATATATAGATTAATATTATTGGTACCAGAAATGTCAAGCTTACAGCGGGCTTATCATGCCAGAATAAAATATAATCTTTCTTTATAAGATTCAGAATGGTTTTCAATCTCTTAATCTCCTTCCTGTTAAATGAAGGAACAAAGCTTCCAGCGAGGGCTTTTTAATTTCGATTGATTCGTAATTAATTCCGTTTTCCTCCATGGATGCAAAAAATTCAGAAAGTTTTAATTTATTAGTCGGTTTTAATTCGTATTTATCCTGTTCATTAATTAATTCCCCAAATTTTTGAAAGAGTTCTGTCTTCTTTTCTGTTGAATGATTTTTATTTATTAAGATTGTTTGACTGTAAGGAAGCGACTCCAGCAATGTTTCAATAACTCCCGTAGAAATAATTTTCCCAAAATCTATAATGGCTATCCTGCTGCATAGCCGCTCGGCTTCCTCCATATAATGTGTAGTATAGATAATTGTTTTTCCTTGTTCATTTAGCTTTATGAGATATTCAAAAATAGCATTGCGTGATTGAGGGTCAACTCCTACTGTAGGTTCGTCACATAATATTATTTGCGGGTCATGAAGAAGACTTGCTGCAAGATTTAGCCTCCTCTTCATTCCGCCGGAAAATGTTTTCACTTTATCTTTTTTCCTGTCGTAAAGCTGAACCATATTCAATTTTTCTGCCACTACATATTTTAATGCGCTTTTCTTCAGATTGAAAAAAGAGCCGAATATTTCAAGGTTATCCTGCGCGGATAGATCATCGTATAGCGCTAAGGTTTGAGGTACCAAACCTATTTTTCGTCTGATATCCAAATTATCCGTCGAAATTCTTTCTCCGTCTATAAGTATTTCTCCCTCATCTGCATTAACATAACCAACAAGTAAATTCATCAGGGTAGATTTGCCGGCGCCGTTAGGACCGAGAAGTCCGAATAGTTCTTTCTCATTTATATCAAGGGAGATGTTATCAAGAGCCGTAATGGTCGGAAATTTTTTTGTGATATTCTTTATAGAGATCATTTATCTTCCGTGTCTTTGTTTTTAATACGGACAAAAATAGCTCAATAAATTATTGGAATTAAATTAAGATTCGTAAAAGAAAAGCGCAAATGAATCATTTTTATTGATGTAAAAATCTTAGTCTTCGGGGACAAAAAAAATCCTATTGTGTAAATGGAAAATCTTTCATAACAAACGCCCGGACAAAAAACACTATCGCTCCTATTAGCATAATTAAAATTCCGCCTAAGGCAAAATACATCCCCGTTGAAAAAAATAAGCCTAGCCACATTAAAATCGCGACAAGCGCCGGTAAAGGATAAAGCCACATTTTAAATGGAAAAAATCCAGCAGGCTTTTTCCATCTTAACAAAATAATCCCTACTGCCTGCCCGATAAATTGTACTAAAATTCTCATTGCAAGTATTGCACTGATGACTTCCTTTAGCCTGAACAAAAGACTAAATATAAAAGCAATTGCTCCGAGTGTTAAAAGTGAAACATTTGGAAAGTGCTTCTTAGGATGTATCCTAGAGAATATGTTGAAAAACGTACCATCAACCGCCGCAGCATAGGGAATACGCGAGTATCCAAGCAGCGCTGAAAATAAAGATGAGAAGGCAATCCATAATATCAAGACTGTTGCAACTATCGCGGCTTTAGAGCCGTAGATTTTTTCTACAAAACTGCTGACAATGAATTTCGAGTTCATTGCTTCACGCCAGGGAATTACTCCAAGAACGCTAAGCTGCATTGCCAGATATAAAACCGCAATGCCGGCAATCGAGATGAAAATACTTCTCGGAATATTTTTTTGCGGTTTTTTCAATTCTTCACCGAGATTACAAATATTATAGTAACCTAAGTAAGTATAAATTGTTTGAACTGATGCGCTGCCGAGTCCTACAAAAAAGATAAAAGAAAAATCAAAAGCGCCTTTCGGAAAATCAAAAGCTAGCTTGGGATTGAAATGTGTTGCCCCGCCGAATATTAGCCATAGCATTGTAGCTATAACCCCAATCCAAAGGAACAAAGAAATTTTTCCTACTGTAGCAATCCTGCGGTACAAAAGAACTACTATAGCAATTACTAAAAGCCCCGAGACAATTTTTTGCCCCGCTGCACTGAGTGGGAAAAGAAAAGTAAAATATTGTGAGAAACCGATAGCACCCGAAGCGACAACAAGTGGCGCCTGGAAAATAGTTTGCCAAATTAAAAGAAAAGAAAATAGTTTTCCCCAGCTTTTAGGTCCATAAATTTCTTTGAGAAAAACGTAACTTCCGCCGGCACCCGGCATTGCTGCGCCCAGTTCGCTCCACACAAAACCATCCATGAAAGCCAACAAAGCTCCAAGAACCCAAGCGAGCATGCTCTGAGGTCCATTCATTTCTTTAATTACTATCGGAAGAACGATGAACGGACCTATCCCTATCATGTCTATCATGTTAAGAGCGGTAGCTTCCTTTAGTCCTAATCCTCGTTCAAGCTTTGTATGTAATTTTTCGCCGATGATTAAAGTTCCATATTAAAGTTCTTTTCTTAACAAACTTCTTTTATATCCGTAGGAAAAATAAACCACTAAACCTATTGCAAGCCATCCCGCAAATCTTACCCACGTAATCCAGGGAAGACCAAGTACAAGATAAAGACATGCAGCTATCCCAAGCAGCGGAAGTAACGGAACCCACGGTGTTCTGAAGCTGCGTGGTCTATCCGGTTCTTTCTTACGGAGAATAATTATTCCGGCACAGACAAGTATAAATGCGAACAACGTTCCGATGTTTGTTAAGTCAACCATCTCATCTATCGTTGTAAACATTGCTGTAATGCCGACAATCAACCCGGTAAGAATTGTTGTTACATAAGGTGTTCGATATTTGGGATGAACCTTTGCAAAACTTTGCGGAAGTAGACCGTCCCGCGCCATCGAAAAAAATATTCGTGGCTGACCAAGCTGAAAAACCAGAAGCACTGCAGTATGGGCAATGACTGATCCAAATGCAATTACACCGACAAGAAAATTTCCCCAATTTTTTATGTTGGCATATTGTATTGCAAGTGTTAACGGTTCGGCTTGACTTGTAGAAAGTGTTTTTACTAATGCTTTATAGGGGATTATACCCGTGAAAACCCCAGCTACTAAAATATAAACTATTGTGCTAACTATTAGCGAGCCTATAATTCCGATTGGCAAATCTCGTTTTGGATTCTTCACTTCTTCGGCAACTGTGGATACGGCATCAAAACCTATGTAAGCAAAAAATACAACTGCGGCGCCGGCTTGAATTCCCGACCATCCATTTGGAGCAAAAGGTACCCAGTTTGCGGGTTTTACATAATGAAAACCAACCCAGATAAAAAGTCCAAGTACTGCAAGTTTAATAATCACCATAACTGTAGTTAACCTGGCGCTTTCACGTATGCCGAGAACTAAGACTACGGTTATTAATGCAACGATTGAGAATGCTGGAAGGTTAAAAACAATTGGTACTCCCAAAATATGTGGTGCGTGTTCGAGCAACCCCGGTATTTTTGCTGCAGTTCGATAATCGATAGACATCCAATCCGGGATAATTATTCCGAAACCTGCAACAAATGTTTTAAAATAATTAGCCCAGCTAATTGCTACGGCAACATTACCGACTGCATATTCGATTATTAAATCCCAGCCAATAATCCACGCCACAAGTTCGCCGAGTGTTCCGTAAGAATAAGTATAAGCGCTCCCCGAAATAGGTACCATTGCAGAAAACTCTGCATAGCATAAAGCCGCAAAACCGCAAGCTATAGCTGTTAAAACAAAGGAAAGCATTAAAGCGGGTCCGGCGCCGGGTCTCATTGCATCACCGGCTGCGGCTGTACCTATTGTTGCAAAGATTCCTGCACCGATTATTGCACCTATTCCAAGCATTACTACATCAAAAGCGCCAAGTACACGCTTTAATTGATGTTTCGGCTCTTCTCCTTCGTGAACAAGCGCATCAAGACTTTTGGTTCTGAATAATTGTTTTAGCAAAGGCGTTCTTCCTTATAAAATTGATTGAACGTAAAGATTGAAATGCATCTATTTTAATATAAGTAATTTATTTTTTAGTTTGAAAGAGGTAATTATATTCATCAAATATTTATTTACTTATTTATATATTCGTATTGATTTTTTTTGATATTATTCTGGAAATAATTTGATCCCAATTCATTCGATCCTGCTTCTTTTTGCCGTAGGAGTAGTTGCCGGCTTTATAAATATTAACGCAGGTGGCGGCTCAATTTTAACTCTGCCTGTATTGATTTTTCTTGGCCTCAATTCTGCTGTGGCTAATGGCACAAACCGGGTTGGTGTTTTTCTTCAAACAGCAACGGGCGTTTACTCTTTTAAAAAAGAAGATTATCATCAATTTGAACTAAGCATGAAAATGTCGCTTCTTACTTTACCGGGTGCAATTGCCGGTGCGCTCCTTTCAGTTAGAATAGGCGATGAAACATTTCAAAAAATACTCGGCGTGATAATGATTGGAATTATTATTTCTATGATAGTTCCTAAATCAAAAAAAACTAATAACGTAGTTGAAAACAGCAAGATTACATGGAAAGTTGTAATTGCAATGGCTCTCATTGGATTTTACGGCGGGTTTATCCAGGTCGGAGTCGGATTCCTTCTTATGGCGGCTCTAAATTATCTAATGAAGTTAAATTTGGTGCATGTTAATATGCATAAGGTTTTTATTGTTGCCGTTTACACGATTCCGGCATTATTGATTTTTATTCTTCAAGGAGATGTTAATTGGAGTTACGGATTAAGTCTTGCTGCCGGAACTTCATTGGGAGCATTTTGGGCGGCTAAATTCTCTGTGCGTGGCGGCGAAAAGTGGATCAAAGTTGTACTTGTTACCGCCGTAATTTTGATGTCCCTAAAACTTTGGAATATTCTGTAGTAATATTCTCTATATCATCTTTTCGTAAAAGTGTGAATCCTTTTTTATAATTACATATCTAATTTAACATAAATAAGTGAGGCTTATGTCGGTAGTCCAGATTTTATTGTTAGCGCTTTTTGCGCTTATAGTTTTAGTTCAAATAAATAAATATTTTATAAAACGCTCACTTAAGCATTATTCAGCTGCTGAAGCTGCAGAGAAAATTAAAAGCAGCCGAAATGTTCTTCTTCTTGATGTAAGAACAGCTCAAGAAAGAAAAGTTAGCATGATTAAAGGTTCATTTCATATCCCCGTGCATGAAATAGGAACCAGAATCGGTGAATTGAATAAGTTTAAGGATAAAGAAATTATCTGCTATTGTCGTACTGGAAACCGAAGTGTAACCGCTGCATCTAAATTAAAAAAACATGGATTTAACTCAGCTAATTTACTTGGCGGAATTAATGCATGGAATGCGAAAGGATTCAAATAGTATAAAATGAAAAAAAATGTTGGGACAGTTGACCGAATTTTTAGAGGCTTGGCTGCTGTTTTAGTGCTGGTTCTTTTTTTAACAAAAACTATTGAGGGCGGTACTACCATAATCCTTGGATTGATGGCGATTGGTTTTATATTTACAAGCACAACCAGGTTTTGCCCATGCTACACTCGCTTTAATATCAATACTTCAAAAGAAAAAAATAAGGAGTAATCATTATGATGATTGTGCTTTATATAATCTTCGGTATTATCGCTTTGATTATGTTGATGCAATATGTTATGATTTTTTCAGCAAAAAAATCTAAAGGTACCAAGCTTACCGGATTGAAAGGTAATCTTAAAAGGCTCGAAGGCAACGGTACCAAGGGTTTGGTTTATTTTTTCAGTCCTTCGTGTCATGCATGCAAAGCCCAGACACCCGTTATCAAAACTTTGCAATCGAATTACAAGAATGTTTATGACGTTGATATATCAAAGGATTTGAGCACTGCTCGTGTTTTCGGAATTAAAGCAACGCCAACTACAATTGCTGTGGAAGACGGTGTAATTAGCCAGGTTTTTCTCGGTGTTAAACCGAAAGAGTTTTTAGAGAAATATTTGAGAGGAAATAATTAAATGGAATATGGATTTTCCAAAACGGTAGATTTACCGTTTGATAAGGCTGTTGAAAAAGTTACGGACGAATTAAAAAAAGTTGGCTTCGGTGTGTTGACTGAAATAGACGTAAAAGAAACAATGAAAAAGAAGTTAAATGTTGATTTTAAGAATTATAAAATATTAGGCGCCTGTAATCCACCTATTGCACACAAAGCTCTTCAGATTGAAGAAGAATTAGGATTGCTCCTTCCGTGCAACGTCATTGTTTATGAAAAGGAAGGGAAATGCGCAGTGTCTGTTTTTAACCCTATGATTATGACACAGCTGATTGATAATAAGGAAATGATCGCAATAGCAGAAGAAGTTAAATCAAAACTTCTTACTGTGTTGGAAAAAGTTTAAGTGTTAGAGCACGATCAAAATTTTAAATATAATTTAATAATATATAAAAGATGACAAGGAGAAAAAAATGCCAGAGGATTTAACCAAAGAAGCTTTTCTTAAAAAAGTTTTTAATTTTGAAACAAATAAAGAATGGAAGTTTGAAGGCGAGCTTCCATGTGTAATTGATTTCTGGGCACCCTGGTGCGGTCCATGCCGAATGGTAGCTCCCGTAATGGAAGAGCTTTCCGTTGAATATGCGGGTAAGGTAAATTTCTATAAAATAAATACCGATGTTGAACAGGAGCTTGGTTCTGCATTTGGAATAAGAAGCATTCCTTCATTATTGTTTGTTCCAAAAGAAGGTCAACCAAAAATGGCGGTTGGTGCATTGCCTAAAGAATCATTAAAACAGGCAATTCAAGAAGAATTACTTACTGCAACAGCTTAAAAAGTTTTGTTACATAGACCCCCGATGCGGAAATATCAGTCAATGGTATTTCCGCTTTTTTTATTCTTTAAATGATTATAATTTTGTACAGTGAGATACGAACTAAGCATAAATATTTCACGTCTTTTTATAAAAATTAAACGGAGGATATCATGTCAAAGACAGAAACTAATCTTCATGAAGCTTTTTCTGGTGAAAGCCAGGCTAATCAAAAATACCGTGCCTTTGCTAAAAAAGCCGAACAAGATGGCTTTGTTAATATTGCCAGGTTGTTCAAAACAACAGCGGAAGCTGAAAGAATTCACGCAGAAGGACATCTTGGTGCATTGAATGGAGTTGGATCAACATTGGAAAATCTTAAAGCTGCTATTGCAGGCGAAACTTATGAATATACGGAAATGTATCCGCCAATGCTTGAAGATGCTATATCGGAAAATCATAAAGCCAAAAGAATGTTCGGCTACGCAGTTAAAGCAGAAGCGGTTCATGCCAAATTATATAAGTTAGCTTTGGAGGCTGTTGAACAAGGAAAAGATTTAACCGGAGTTGAATTTTATCTTTGTCCCGTCTGCGGCAATATTGAAATTGGAAAGCCAACAGAGAACTGTCCAATTTGCGGAACGCTTGCTTCAAAATATGTCCTGATTTAATAGTTAAACTAAAACCTCCAAGGTTTTCAAAATCTTGGAGGTTTAGATTATATTATCTTTTATCCGGTTGTATTTATGACAAAAATTATTACTTCAAAATACATTAAACTTATATTCACAATTTTTATTCTTTTTGCTTGCACTATGAAAGCTCAAACATCTAATAAAAGTGACGAACCAGTAACGGTCAATTCAGTTGACCTGAATAAATATGTTGGTACATGGTATGAGATTGCAAAGGTTCCGAATAGCTTTCAGAAAAAATGTGCGAGCAACACTACGGCGACTTATAAATTACGAAAAGACGGCAACATCGATGTTATCAACCGCTGTGTTGAAAAAGACGGGAGTACAAGCGAAGCTAAAGGAATAGCTAAGGTTGTCGATAAAAAAGCTAACGCAAAACTTGAGGTTAGTTTCGTTCGCATTTTTGGTATCTCTTTATTTTGGGGCGATTATTGGATCATCGGCTTAGATAAAGAGTATAGATATGCTGTAGTCGGCACTCCTACAAGAAAATACGGATGGATTTTAAGCCGCACTCCTAAATTATCTAAGAATGATTTGGATGAAGTTTTTACTATTTTACGCAATCAAGGATATAACCCAAACAACTTTGAAATGGATGTTCAGCAAAACTAAACCTCAATTCTTGAAAAAAGAAAACTGCCGATGACAAGAAGAAGAAAAGTTATAATCGAAAGAACAGCGATATCAATTCCAATTCCAAAATGTGATGTCCCTGTTAATGCATACCTTAACCCGTCAACCCCATAAGACAATGGATCAATTGAAGCTACAATTTCCATTGCTTGCGGCAATCCACTAAGCGGAAACAGTGCGCCGCTTAAAAAGAAGATCGGCATAACTAAGAAACTCATTATCAACTGGAAACCCTGAAAATCTTCAAGCATTGAAGCAATTGCAGTTCCAAGCGCGGTAAACAAAAGCGAAATTAAAATCATAAAGATTAATGAGAGGAAAATGACTCCGATAGAATTTATTCTAAAACCTGCTATAAGAGAAATAACGAGCACTATTATTCCTTGAAACACCGAAGCAGTAGCCCCACCGAAAACTCTTCCTATCATAATATTTAACCGCGATACAGGAGCAACTAAAGTCTCCTTTAAAAATCCGAATTGCCTGTCCCAAATCATTTCAACGCCTGAAAAAATAGCAGTGAATAAAATGCTCATAGCAATAATTCCCGGTGCAAGAAATTCAATATAATTGCCTTGCCCTGCTTTTTGAAATATCGGCCCAAATCCGAAACCAAGTGCAACCAAAAATAAAACCGGTTGACCAAGGCTTCCGATAATTCTTGAACGCGAACGTAAATATCTTTTTATTTGTCTGAGCCAAAGTATATAAATTGTAGACATTCCTTATCTCCTTCTCCACATCTTGCTGCGCATTCTCATTCTATCAAGCCCTGACGCTTCTTCCTCCCGAATTTTGCTTCCGGTAAGCTCAAGGAATGCATCTTCCAAATTATCTTTCCCGGTCTGAGCTTTTAATTGTTCAGGAGTTCCGCTGGCTACAATTTTACCGTGATCGATTATCGCAATTCTATCGGCTACACGGTCGGCTTCTTCCATATAATGAGTCGTAAAGAACACTGTCGTTTGCTCTTTCTTGTTCAAGTCGTTAATGTAATTCCACATATAATTTCTTGTTTGAGGATCTAAGCCGAGAGTTGGTTCATCAAGGAAAATAATTTTAGGATGATGAAGGAATCCACGCGCAATTTCCAATCTCCGTTTCATCCCTCCTGAATAATTTTTTACAAACTCATTTCTTTTATCCCACAACTCGACAAAATTTAAAAGCTCTTCAATTCTTGGTTTTCGAACATCAGACGGAACTTTGTAAAGCACGGCATGAAAGTTCATGTTTTCATAAGCTGTTAATTCTTCATCTAAACTTGGGTCCTGAAAGACTATGCCGAAAGACTCCCTTACTTTATCTTGATTCAGCGCCGGATTGATTCCATTTATTTCAATTTCACCACTTGTGGGATGAAGCAACGTGGTCAGCATTTTTATTGTAGTGGATTTTCCCGCCCCGTTAGGTCCAAGGAAGCCAAATATCTCAGCCTTCTCAACGTTGAAGGAAATATTATCTACAGCTATAAACTCGCCGAATTTCTTTGTGAGGTTTTTTGCTTGAATCATAATAACTAACCGGATAAAAATTGTCCTGTAAATATATCAAGAAGATGCTAAGGAAGCAGTAAGTTTTGTCACCTGGATCAGGAGGTTATAATTTCACGATATGCAAAATCAGCTTTTTAATTGCTAAAATAATGGAATAAAGGAAAAAAGCGGCTCTATTCTACTACTCCATTTCTCCACTACTCCAATTTTCCAAGAGTTACATAACATCAGTTATAACATAAACCATCTAACTCTCCGTGTAAATTTATTAATCCATTTAAGGGCACTTCTAAAAACTTCAATATTCTCTGCGAACGTTGCGTATTCTTTGCGCCTGCCTACCGGCAGGTAGGTTCTTTGCGTTAAATTTTTATAAAAGATAGTATTTAGAAGTGCCCTTAAGTCTCTTTATAATTTATAACCTTTCTTCGAATACTTGAAGTTTGGCATTTAGCAAATTCTGATAGCCAAAGAGAAGTACGCAGAAAGGAAAATCCATCTGATTTGACCGTCTAAAAATTATACACTAAAAAATTTTATTTCTACAAAAAAAAATATTATTATAAAGTGGTTTAATATTTATCTCAATTATTTTCTAACAAAATATTGGAGGAACATCAATGAAACGGAATATGTTACTTTTTGTTGCTTGGGTCATTCTTGCTTTAGGGCTAATTACCTCTACTGCAAATGCACAATATGAGGCCGGAAAGAGTTATTTGGGACCATCAATCGGATTTGCGTTTCTTGGCAGCACACCTGATTTTGGTGCAAACTACGAATACGGGATAAACATGCAAGATTTCGGTTTAGTTGGTGTTGGCGGATTATTTAGATACTGGGGTTATAACGAAAGTGACTGGAGTTATACAAACATTCTAATTGGTATCCAGGGAAATTATCACTTTCTAGTAAGTGAGAGTAAATTTGATCCATATGTCGGTCTTGTTCTTGCATACGATGCTGGATCTGTTAGCTGGAACGGCCCGGGTGGTTACCATTTTGCCTCTCCTTCATATGGTGGAATGTGGCTTGCTGCACAAGGCGGTGCAAGATATTGGGTTTCACCTACAATTGCCATAACAGGAAGAATCAGCTTTGGAACTTTAAGCTATTCCGGATTGGACTTCGGAGTAGATTTCAAATTTTAATTTTTCCAAAATTCAACAAATATTTTTGAATATCCCTGTATTAAAATATAGGGATATTTTTTTTAATAAGTCACATTACGTAGAAACAACTCTTTTGAATTATGGAATACTGGAAAATATCGCTTAATTCCATGACTACAATTTTCCAAGAATACTAATCATTTAAGTTAACGCCTATGCACCACAGTCGGGAAAAGTCAAAAAATAAATTTGTCATTTCGACCCTGCCTGCCGAGGCTGTTGCACAACTCCAAAATGTCATTTCGACCGGAGGGAGAAATCCCATATCCAAGCTCAATTATCCCGTCCCAACTCCACTTTCATTTAAAAATAAAAAAGTCAAATGTTCTAACACCTGTCCCGCTGAAATGCGCATAGTCGTCAACTTAGTAACCATGTTTTTAATTGAGAACCGATTCGATTCTTATGATTTTAGATTTATATAATGGCTATTTATATCATCCCTCACGGGATTTATTTTCCATAATCCCGAAGGCATGACATAATAAAAATGCTAAATTAACCTATAAGCCAAATAAATATTCTATATTTTTTGGCACATGATTCTCTTAAGTTGACACTTATGCGACTTCTTCGCGACAAAATTTATATTCAACATCCCTAAATAGAGAAGCGAATAAACCCTTTTGTGCTCATATGCATCCTATTGAACGAAATATATTAATTTTGAGATGAAAGTTGTAAGAGGTTGTATTCATTAATAAAAATCACTTAAACAATAAGGAATAAATATGTCTACAAAAACAGCATATGTAAAACAAATAAAAGGAATTACTTTTACAGGTAAGACTGATTCAAACCATTGGGTAACGATGGATGGTCCTGAAAATTTTGGCGGAAGTAACGCCGGAATTCGACCTAAGGAACTTATTCTTCTTTCATTGGCAGGCTGCACCGGAAGCGATGTAATCTCAATCCTCTCAAAGAAAAGAACTCCGCTGGATGATTTCGAGATTAATATTAAAGCAGATGTAGCTGATGAGCATCCGCAAGTTTTTACAAAAATAGATCTCGAATATGTTTTCTACGGAAAAAATTTGAATGTAAAAGATATCGAGCGGGCGATTGAACTTTCACAAACGAAATATTGCAGCGTTACGGCGATGCTTCAAAAAGCTATAGAGATGACGCACTCATACCGGATTGTTGAAGAAAAGAAAATCTAACTTTATAACGAAGCTAAAACGATATGAGAAGTAATAGGCTCGTTTATAACTTCGGAGATAATTTTTAACCCGCACTGTTTAACAAGCGAATTTACTCCGCCGCTGCGAAGAAACAATTTATAATTTTTATAATGATCTTTACCGGCGGAAAATTCTACCAGCTCATTTACTATATTCCACATTTTTGATTTCTTTTGAACTGCATATTCACCTATGATTATTTTATCAGAAACAAGTTTTAATTGATTAATCACCGCAACTCTTTCTTCCGGCGGCATCTCATGAATAGCATAAGTTATAATAGAATAGTCATATTTTCCGGGAATTTGTTTTGTCAACGCTGAAGCATCAGTATGAATAAAATTTACATTAGAAAATTTCTGCCCGGATAAAATATTATTTGCCACAAAAATATTTTTTGACGATAAATCAACTCCGGTAACTTTGGAGCATTTATCTGCAAGTTGAAAGCAAAGCCTTCCCGTTCCGCAGCCGACATCAATTACACTGCTTCCGCCATGAATAAAATTCTTTATTATCGAAAACATCTTATCCTGGTTTGGCGCGATAATCCTATCATAGAATATCCCGTCATACCAATGTATTTTATCATTCATTTTAATGCCTTTAATAAGTCCTCAATTAAATCATCAGGATGCTCCAAGCCTATAGACATTCGTAAAAGATTTTGAGGCGTTTTTGTGTCAGGTCCTTCAACTGAAGCGCGATGCTCTATTAGACTTTCGGGACCGCCTAGACTTGTTGCGCGCACAAATATTTTAACTTTTGAAGCGACGCGCATTGCATCTTTCTTCTTTCCTTTTACTTGGAATGAAATCATTCCGCCGAATAATTTCATTTGAGCCGAAGCAATACCATGTCCGGGGTGCGAAGGTAAACCCGGGTAATATACTTTCTCAACTTTCGGATGTGAATGTAAAAACTCAGCCACTTGTATAGCGCTTTCGGATTGCGCCCTGATACGCAAAGGAAGAGTTTGTATTCCTCTTAATACAAGCCAGCATTCAAATGGCGATGGTACTGCACCGCCGGATTTTTGTATTTCTCTTATCTCCTGGAAGAATTGATCATTCTTTTTTGAAATTACAGCACCGCCAAGAACATCGCTATGCCCGCCGATATACTTTGTTGTTGCGTGAAGCGCAATATCTGCGCCAAGCTCTAGCGGTTGTTGAAGTATCGGCGTTGCCCAGGTGTTATCACAAACAATTTTTATATTTCTCTTCTTAAGCAAAATTGAAATTTTATTTATGTCTATAATCTTTAAAAGAGGATTTGTTGGTGTTTCAATCCAAACTAACCGTGTATTTTTTCTAAGAGCATTTTCAACATTATTGATATTTGTCATGTCAACAAAGGATGAAGTGATATTCCATTTCTCAAATAGCTTAATCAGATTCCTTGTGCCGTGGTAAAGATCGTCAGAAGCAATAATATGATCGCCTTGTGAAAGAGCTTGAAAAATAGTCATTGCAGCAGCGGAACCTGATGAAAATGCTGCAGCCGATTGCCCGCCTTCAAGTTGTGAAAGACATATTTCAAGTGATTCACGATTTGGATTGTTACTTCTTGAATAATTATAACCCTTTGGATATTCTCCGTTTGCTTCGCGTTCAAATGTTGTTGATAAATGAATGGGCGGGGTTACCGCACCCGTTGCCGGATCGGGCTTTCTTCCTGCATGTACAGAAAGAGTTTCTATTTTCATTTTACCTTCCTCACAAAATTTCTATTTTAATTGCATGCGCAAAATAATAAACTGCGGGTTTAAATGTTTTAGTGTAGCAGGGTGAAAAGTGCGGGGCAGACCAAATGGCTGCCCCGAAAAATATTATTGCTGTTCGACTTGTGAAAATATTTCTAAGAATTCCTCTTCAATTTCTTTGCCCCGGTTTCTTCCGTACCAAAGATGAAGTTTTTCATAAAGCTCCGGTTTTACTATGCCTTCGCTCTTTAATTTGCTGAGTAGTTCTTGCGCTTGTTTCGGGCGCGGTCCCCATATAAACAATTCATTGCCTTCTTCATCGAATGCTGCAAGCTTCGGTATGCTTCTCGTGCCGTTGGTTAGATATAAATCAATAATGTCTAAATTAGAATCTCTTAATAATATTCTTAATTCGATATTTGGATTCACTTCGGCAATCTTTGCAATGTGAGGAAGGTTCTGCGCTGAATCGCCGCACCAACCTTCAGTAAGCACCATCCAAAATTGTTTCTCTTTTATATTCTTAATTGTATTCTTTAAATTTTCAGAAACAATATAAGTTTTATCAATCCTTCCGCTTCTTTGAAGATTTAATTTCTTATATTCAAATAATTCTTTCTGTTCGTCGTTAAGTGTTTCCGGATTTGTATTTGAAATTTCCTCAATGATGCCTTGCATATATTCTCTGTATGTCATTCCTCTGTGCGGTCTTCTATCTATAAAAAACTGATGTGCCATTTAATTGCTCCGGTTAAATAAAATTTATAAGCAAAATCAATCAAATTTTGAGACTAATATTGCGTTTTATATCATATTTGAAGCATTAGCTTACAAAAGGATTCAATTCATTAGCACTTGATTTATAGGTACAATTTATTCATTATTAATCGTAAGTTTGAATTGTATTTAGAAAGTTAGAAAAAATGACTACCGAAGAAACAAAATATTTCACTCCTCTTGAAGCAAAAAGAACTCTACCCTTAGTAAAGAAAATTGTTAAAGATATAATCGATACTTCGAAAGAAATAAAACTGTTGGCGGATGATCTTGACGGAAAAATTGAAGATGACCCGCGTGCAAAAAAAATGATCGATAACATCAATGGGTTTATTGGCGAATTGGAAGAGATCGGCTGCTTTTATAAAGATTATAGCTTTACTCTTGGATTAGTCGATTTCCCAGCATTAATAAATGGCAGAGATGTATTGCTTTGCTGGCGAAGCGATGAAGATGAAATAAAATATTACCACAACGTAGATGCCGGCTATACGGGCAGAAAATTAATCCCTGAAGAATTTCTCTGAAAATCTAATTGCCTAAATCAAAACTTGCAGTAGATGTTGCCGTTTGCCCTGAGTTCACATCTTTTATCCTGTATATCAAATTATAATTGCCGTTTTTGTAAGTCGAATCCAAATCGAATTGCGCTTCCAAAGGAGTATCAGTCATTTTTTCTTTCTTTGATCGATCAACAACTCTGCTTAACAATGATTTTATAGTGTCCTTTGCGGGAGTTACAAGATCAATTTCGTATGCTATTGTAGCTTTATATAATCCGTTTTCCTGCTGCTGCTCAAAACCTTTTACACGCGTCGTCGCATCAACTTCTGAACTGTCGCCCATGTTATATGCAAAAGCTTCAGGACTAAAAGCCTCAAGCTTAGTCTCTGTTTTTTTTGAGCAGGCAGAAAAAACAAATGCGAATGCAAGTAGAAACATAACAGCGTATTTCATTAACACCTCGACTTTTTAAATGCTGGGCGAAGTGAACCTTCGCCCGGTATAAATTTTACGAATTTAATAATTAACCATTCTTAGCTTGAAATTCTTTCATAAATTTAACAAATTCTTCAACACCTTTTTTGGGGAAAGCATTGTAAATAGAAGCGCGCAAACCACCGACTGATCGATGCCCCTTAACTCCGTCAAATCCGGCGACTGTTGCCTCGGAGATCAATTTCTTTTCCAATTCTTCCGTTGCAAGATTAAAGGTAACGTTCATTAAGGAACGGCTGTCCTTTTGTGCATGACCTTTGTAATAACCGTTGCTTCCATCAATGCAGTTGTAAAGAATTTCAGCCTTCTCTTTGTTTGTCTTATACATTGCTTCAAGTCCGCCGTTTTTCTTCAACCATTTTGCAACCAACCCGATAATGTAAATACCAAATGTTGAAGGTGTGTTATACATTGAATTATTTTCAGCATGTATTTTATAATTCAGCATCGTGTGGAGCGAATCTGAGCTGCGCTCAAGCAAATCTTTTCTGATGATAACTAATGTAACCCCGGAAGGTCCCATATTTTTTTGCGCACCGGCATATATCAATCCGTATTTGTTTACATTAATCTTTTTATGAAGCATATCCGAAGAAGCATCGCACACAAGCGGGACGTTTCCTACTTCCGGTTCAGTATGCCATTCGGTTCCGTATATTGTATTGTTTGAAGTAAAGTGTACATACGAGGCATCCGGGTCTAATTTTAATTCGGATTGTTTTGGTATCCGGTTGAATTTCTCTTCTTCCGTTGATGCTGAAATGTTTACGGTGCCGACACGCTTTGCTTCCTTCAATGCTTTCTTCGACCAGCTTCCGGTTAAAATATAATCGGCTTTGTTTTTCGGAGGCATTAAATTCAACGGAACCATAGAGAATTGAAGACTTGCGCCGCCTTGAAGAAATAGAATTTCGTAGTTGTCGCTTATATCGAGAAGAGATTTTAAATCTTCTTTTGTCTCGGCAATTATTTTATCAAATGTTTTTGATCGATGGCTTATTTCAAGAATTGACATCCCAACGCCTGGGAGCGAAAATAAATTTTCCTGAGCTTCTAATAGAACTTCTTCGGGTAGAATCGCCGGACCCGCACTGAAGTTATAGATTCTTTTTTGCATAATTAATGTTCCTTTTTTTTAAGATATAATGATAATTCTTTTAAATTATATTCGATTATTCCCTTATCACGTTATGTTATTTCAAAATCCCTTAAACCGATGATGCTCCCTGAAATGTAATAACAAAACATCACATAAGCAGGATAAGCAATTAAATCAAATGGACAAGCAAACCATCTCGCAATTTAGGTTCAAACCATGTTGACTTTGGCGGCATAATTTCTCCTGCATCTGAGATTTTCATTAGATCATCAACAGAGACCGGAAATAAAGAAAAAGCTACTGCTGCTTTCTTGCTGTCTACAAGTGTCTCTAATTCTTTAGTTCCGCGAATACCTCCGACAAAATCAATTCGCTTGTTAGTCCTCGGGTCGTCAATTCCTAAAACCGGGTTTAATAAGAAATCCTGAAGTATGCTTACGTCCAAATTTTCTGCGACTGACTTTGATAGGCTGCTGCTGGCTATTACTGAGTCGTTGGCTCTTAGCTGATACCATTCCCCATCTATATACATCCCGAATGTTTGTCTGTTTGGAGGCTCTTTTAAAGAGGACTTTGAGATTGAAAATTTTTCACTTACTTCATTTAGGAATTCTTCTTTTGATCTTCCATTTAAATCAAGAACAATACGGTTATAAGGAAGAATTTTCAATTGATTAGCCGGGAATAAAACAGCAATGAAATAATTATATTCTTCATTTCCTGTATGGGACTGATTCGAATCCATTTTAACTTTTCTTGCGCGGCTTGCGCTTGCGGCGCGGTGATGTCCGTCAGCAATATATAGGTTTTTTACTTTTGCTATTTCTTCAGTGATGATTCTATTGTTTTCTTCCGGCAGTTTCCAAACTGAATGTTGAATCCCATCGGTAGATGTAAAATCATAAATTGGATTTGTCTGTTTTGTAACGGACTCTATTATCTCATCTACCTTAGTAACATTTTTATAAGTTAAAAAAACAGGACCTGTCTGAGCGCCGGTTGTTATAATATGATTTGTCCTGTCGTCTTCCTTTTCCTTGCGGGTCTTTTCATGCTTCAATATTACGTCATTGTCATAATCGTCCACAGAAAAAGTTGCCGCAATTCCTGTTTGCGAACGACCGTCCATTACCAATTTATATAGATAAAAATTCGGAATCTTATCTAATTCCAAACTTTCATTTTCTATTACCTTCGTTAAATTTTCTTTCGCCTTTTGATATACTTCCGGTGTGTATGGATTTACACTCTCGTCCATCTCAATTTCTGCCCTTGTAATGCGAAGAAAACTTAGGGGGTTCCCCTTGACTAATTCTTTGGCTTCCTGACGGTTCACAACATCATAAGGAACGCTTGCAACTAAGCTTGCTTTTTTATCTGAGGGCCTTAATGCTTTGAAAGGTTTTATTACTGCCACAACATAACTCCAAATAGTAAATTTTTGTACAGTAAAAATCTATAAAAAATGAACAATAATCCATTCCATAAAAAAATATTTAATGAATCTCATTTTTGACTCTAAGATTCTTTGAAGCTCTTTCTAAAAATCATTCTAAGTTAGGGATTGAATTGATAGGTATAAGTATAACCGTTAATCCATCCTATATTTTCTCCTGTCATAAAGCCGATTACAGATCCTAATAAGTTCAGTACGTTCATCCTGAGCGACTATACCTCCAGCGTATGAACTTGATCCGGGAAGTCTATTATTTGGAGGATTAATCTTAGAAATAATAAAACCTATTTTGTTTTATTACCTAAATCAAAATTAATTCCAAAAGAAATTACTATAAGTGAATTTAGACTAAAAGATGGATTATAAAGGCTATAGTCTACAAATAAATCATTATTTGAAATAGGGATATATTTTGATATCTCTATAAAAAAAATGTTATCAGGACTATATCCGATTCCAAAGTTTAATAAATAAAAATTCTTTGAATAAATTATGGTTGCCCCATGAGCATCTCCAATATTATAATGTAAATCTAAACCTCCGGATACATACAAATATTTTGTAATAACATGAGATTTAAGAGCTAATAAAAAATCGTAACCTTGTAAATAATCGGGTGTTATTATTGCTCCTAATCTTATTTCTTCGGTAAGGTCATTTAGTATGGGTGTATTTTTTTCTACCAAACCACCAGTAACAAAGAAATGATAAATAGGTACAAATTCAGTACTATGATTGGTTAAATTAAACCAGGTAGATTCTGATCTAAAACCCAATTGAAAAGTTTGAGAATACAAAGTACCTGTTATCATACAAAATAAAATTAATATTTTTGACAAAGTTTTGCTCCGAGTTAAGTTAGAATATTATCTAATATCTTAAAAATTATATATGAGCCCACTTAAAAAGCTGAAATATTCTATAAGTCATTCAGTCTGCAGCGGCAGAAAAGTAGAAATTTATTGCACATTAAAAGATTTTTTGATACCCATTTCCACGTAATTTAATTATTTATGTGGTTAAAAAAGTTTAGAATTGAGTCATATAGATTGGTGCCCCCGGTATAGAGAGTCCCCCTCTATTATCAGTATTTTAGAAATTCAAACTTTAGAACCCCACAGCTAATTAATAAGCATAGTAACTAATATAAGTTACAAAATGAATTAATTAAAAACACCAACTATTATTAATAACAAGAAAATCGTAAAAACTGAATGTCATACCCGCACAAGCGGGTATCCACTATGCTAAAATAAACGAATAAAATGTATTACTATTAATTTTCCGATAAAATATTGATTGTCTTGTTTCCTTGTCAACCTATTTTAGAACAAGACAGTACCTCTATACTGGTCATAGGTGTCTACTTGATATTAAAAATGAATAATGATCATTTGCATGAAATCGATTAAAAGGTATAATAGCAGCCCACGAATTTATTCGTGGGAAAAGAGATGAAGAGAATCCCTTTAACCGATTCATCGGTTTCTCAATTGCCATTTTTATAATGATATAAATTCTTGTTCGTATAAATGTGTATTTGAATATTGTATTGTCTATTAATGTTTCGCCCCAGCGGGGTAATGGTACAAGGACAAGTTGATATATTAGGAAATAGTAATAAATTCTTATAAATTGTAACCGAGAAATA
>JAKBMG010000015.1 GCA_021831685.1 Bacteroidota bacterium
GATCGCGATAACTGGCTGGAATCAACTGTAATGATTACTAAGTCAGGTATTCCGAATTTAGGATGATTATAGATTGCATCGATAGAAACCTTCTCATCAAGAGATTCCGGTATCATACTTATTATGCCGGGTGAGTCTAAGAGGTTTGCTTCAAAATTAAATTTCTTTAAGATTTTTGATACAGAATACTCAACCGTTGCACCTGGATAATTAACGGTTTTGAAATTCTTCCCGCTTAAATAATTGAATAAGGTAGTTTTGCCTGAATTAGGCGGCCCGATTAATGAGATGAAAGGAATTTTCTCAATGGTATCTGAGATCATAATACTTTGATGCACTCCGCTTCATTTTTCCTTATAGCAATCAATGTACCTCTTATGGCAAAAGCCAAGGGGTCGCTGAATATTGAAGCGCTGATTAGTTCAATTTCCTGTCCGGGAGTAAAACCAACCTCAAGGATTCTTCTTGCAGAAGGATGTGATTCATCAATGTTAGTTATTGTTACTCTCTCTCCGTTTTTTAGATCTGCTGCTGTTTTCATTTTTCTCGGTAGTTTAGATTATCGTGTATACTATTTTGAGTTTTTATGGCTGAAATTCAATTCTACAAACGTTCATTTCTCGATATATATATATTATTAAGATTTAGTCTACATAAAGATAAGCAATAGACAAATAATTGTCAAATACTGCGACAAGTGGATATTTTGGGTCTAGGATCAATCTTGTATTTATAAAATAATTATTATTTATCTTGTAAATTTAGTATTTTTTAACATTGTATAGTATTGGAAATAATATTTTTTCTTTTTATATCAAAATATTTTTTGTGTTAAATTTTCTCAATTTCATTGCGTTTCATTCAAAACCTGCCGGTAGAGACTGTTGCACAACTCCAAAATGTCATTTCGAAGGAGTCTTCGACTGAGAAATCCCATTTTAGACAGTTTTGAGACATCTCTTTACGTTCGAGACTAAATAGGAGAGTTCTAAAACACTCTCGGTAGGCAAGCTTGCCGCGCTATGACATTACTATATGAATATCTTGGCACAATAAACAAATTGAAGCATGATATTTTATGGAGATCAAAAAAAAAGGTTGCCCGATTCGAAAACCGGACAACCTTTTATCAGATTATAGAGCCTAACTTTTTATTTCAAAAGAAGCAATTTCTTAGTAGCGAAAAAGTTTCCCGCCCTAAGTTGGTAGAAATAAACTCCGCTCGCTAAATTAAGCGCATTAAATTGAACATTATATGCTCCCGCAGGTTTTATTCCATTTACTAAAGTAGCAACTTCCTTCCCAAGAACGTTGTAAACCTTCAGCACTACCCTTGTCTCTGTAGGAATTTGATAGCTAATTATCGTAGAAGGATTAAATGGATTCGGGTAATTCTGGTTTAATTTGAAATCTGAAACTACATTCGGCTGACCTTTTACTGTAGTAACTGTTTCCGGTGTTAAACTGAATGAAGCAGTAGTCGCAAAGTTTGTATTATAATCAACAGATGAAGTAGCTGATTGTGTTGATGTGTAGCCGTACGAATCAGAGTTTACTGTGTACTGTCCTGGTACTAATCCGGAGATAGTGTAATTTCCGTTAGCGTCCGTAATACCGTAGCCGTATATTTGTTTATTAGCGTCGGTAGCAAATACCATTGCTCCTGCCAACGGATTATTAGAGTTATCCGAAACATGTCCGCTTATCGAAGCATTCCCCGAATCTGCCGGATTGGTTACTACAAAATTAATACCATCAATTAAGCTTGTGGAATCAACAACAACCGAATCCGCATCTTTCCATTGTAACGTCTGAATGCCGTCTGTCGTGTAAAAAGTCGGTCGATAATCGCCTTCGGGAATTGCAAGGAAGATATAGCTGCCGGGTATCATGTGGTCAAATGAATAATTGCCCAATGAGTCTGTTTCCGTAGTGTACCTATGTCTCATATGATAATCATCGCCAAGCCTTATAGCCATAACAATAGATTCAACACCTGCGCTGTCTACTGATTGGACTATACCGCTTACACCGTTATTGTATACCGGTTTATGGACAAGAATAAAATTTATCCCTGAAGTATCGCCCGAAATTCCGATTCTGTCGGCGTCAAGAAAACTTCCTTTGTCATTAAAAAATTGCGGGAAATACTGGCGGTCAAATGATCTCGCAAAAACAATAACCGTATCGCCTTGTAAGACCGGGATTGAATATTTGCCAGAGTCATTTGTTACTGTGTAAAAATATCTTCGATGATAAGTGTTAAAAAATATATCATGGACTCTAATTAATGCTTTAATTGGATTCCCAAGACTATCCTTAACTGTTCCAGTCAACATGAAATGTTGCGGAGTAGTTTTGGGCTGCAAAGTAATGTCGAGATTTGAAAGGCCGCTTGAGGTGATTGTAATTTTGGTAGCATTGAATATATTACGTACACCATCATAATATTGCGGTATATATCCTGGTGCAAAACTGTAAACTATATAAGTACCGGGGAATAGATTAACCGTAAAATTTCCCAATGTATCGGTAACGGCATGGTCTCCTGACCAACCAAAAACCGGAAGAAAAACTATAGTACTGTGCATAATTGCATTGCCGGTTACTTTATCCTTTATTGTACCGGAAGCTACCACTCTTGCAACTGTAGAATCAATTGTAATTTGTACGGTATCCGAAGGTAAACTTTCACCGGAGTGATTTACACCCGTAACGTAATAGGAATATGTTTCTCCGCGATGAATGTTAATGTCTCTCCATGAATTATTATAAATATGCGTGTATTTTCTAACGAATGCACCGGTATCACTTATTGCCCCTAACTTTCTATAAATATTAAACGTTAAACCGGATTTTGGACTGTTAGTAGTGAACTGCCAATTAAGATTTACATATTCAAAATTTGTAGACATCATTCCCCAGTGACCTTGCGTAGCCGTTAAATTAAACGGAGGCAATGGTTGAGCTTTTATTGCAACAGCAAAAACAGCTATAAACAGTGCAACGAAAAGGAACTGAAAGAGTTTTTTCATATTATACCTCATTAGTTTGTTAAATATTATAGACAATCTTTTACGGTTCAAGGCATAAATATCATGCCAGCCTTCGAAATATGAAAAGACAATAATTTGAATGAATTTTAGTATTGCATCTGCCTGAATTTTTCTAACTAATGCCTGGGGAAATCTTATTCAGGCAATATAAAAAGCAGAATATCGTTGTTGTCAAAAAAGATCAAGTAAAAATTACTTCCCCTTTTTGCACTGTAAACTAACATTTTGTTATTAAATCAAAATATTTTACCCATAGTGCGAAAAAACCTCACTATAAGTTTCCTTTAAAATATAAAAACCTTGTAACTTCATCAGTCACAAGGTTTTATTTTCGTGGAGCTAAGCGGGATCGAACCGCTGACCTCTTGAATGCCATTCAAGCGCTCTCCCAGCTGAGCTATAGCCCCAAAATTAAATGCTTTGCTTTGTACCAATTTTTAATCTTATAAGATCAAAAATATAGAAGATTTTTTTGTTAGTCAAATTTGTCTATGGAATTTTACATTGTTATGTTATTTATATGATTTTATATTTTATAAAACAAAATAAATGAATTTATGAAACTCTTGTTTTCTATCGGACTGGGATTTCTTGTTTTTTCTTTTATTATTTATGGCTGTAAGGACTCAATTACCGGAAGTCAATTAGATTCTACTGTCATCCCAGCTTCAAATGTATCGTATGCGAAATATATTCAACCAATCTTTACGCTAAAGTGTGCTAATTCCGGCTGCCATGACGACGGAACTATGGCAGCAGGTTTAAGCTTAACAACATGGGCTGGTGCAACTAATCTTCAATATGTTACTAAAGGGCATCCCGACAACAGTATCTTAGTTCAATCAATTGAAGGACTATCAGGTTCTTCTCCAATGCCACCTGTTGGATACCCTGTTTTAACTGCCAACCAAATTCAGGGAGTAAAAACCTGGATTGCCGAAGGAGCTAAGAATAATTAACGTTGGAACATTGGATTAAAGCAAATAACTTTATTTATTCCATTATTCCATTCCTCCCCTCAACTACGCAATTTTCACTTAGTCGAAAATTTATATATAGTAGTCTGTCTGTAAGTCTGTCCGGGTTTTAAAACGACCGATGGCCATTCCGGTTCGTTCGGTGAATTTGGGTAATGCTCCGCTTCCATAGCAAATCCGGTACGGAATTTATAAGCTACGCCATTTTTGCCTACAGGCGTCTCACTAAGAAAATTTCCTGTGTAAAACTGAAGCCCCGGTTGATCGGTAAATATTTGCAAATACCTTCCGGTAGTGGGCTCATAAACATCTGCAACTTCGCGAACCTTTCCGTTATAATTATTTAATACGTAATTGAAATCATAACCGTTTGCGAGCTTAAGCTGCTCAAAATTATCGTTAATACGCGAACCGATTGTCGTTAACTTACGAAAGTCCAAAGGAGTATCTTCAACTTTTTCTATCTTCCCGGTGGGTATGGATTCTTTGTCAATCGGAGTATAATAATCTGCATCAATTTTTACCTGGTGATTTAGAATTGTATTTGTGAAGACTCCGGTAAGATTAAAATAGGAATGATGTGTAGGATTTAGTATCGTTGTTTTGTCGGTGGTTCCTTTATAATCTATTCTTAATTCGTTATCGTTAGTAAGAGTGTAAATAACCTGTAATGTAACTTTGCCGGGATAGCCTTGATCACCGTCCGGGCTTACTAAAGTTAATTTAAGCGCCGGCCCTGCTTTGCCTTCAATAGGTTCTGCCTTCCAAAGATCTTTGCTGAAACCGGTCTTCCCGCCGTGTAGCTGGTTTTTCCCTTCATTAGCGCTTAGGAGATATGTTTTACCGTCTAAAGTAAACTTAGCACCGGCAATTCTGTTGGCATATCTTCCCACAAGCGCGCCCAAATATCCGGTACCGTTTTCATAACCTTCAAGATTATCATAACCAAGCGTTACGTCCGCATACTTTCCGTTTCGGTCGGGTGCGGTTATTGAGACCACAGTCGCACCGTAAGTAATTATTTTTGCTTCAGCTCCCGGTTTGTTCTTTAAAGTATACATATAAACTTCTTTGCCATCTTTCATCTTGCCGAACACAGATTTCTCAATCATCGGACTATCCTTTTTATTTGATTGCGATAATAAAGTAATGAACGGAATCACCAATACTGTAAATAAAAAAATTATTCTCTTCATTGTGGTACTCCAATCTGAATTTCAAAATCTAAATATTTTATACTCGAATTATAATACATAAAAATATTCCATGCCACAAAGGACGGATTATTTATCCTGCGGGGATAAAATAAAATAATATTATAACCGGCCCACGGACCAACATCAAACTTTTCTGGGCAAAATAATGTTAGAATTTAAAATAAACTACGAAATTATGCAGAATTATTATTTTATATAATTCACTATTAAACAATCTACCATATTTCGTCACCCCTGGACTTTGCTTTTTAACTATTCATAGCGCGACATGTCGCAATGGAAAATGGGATAATGGTTTGCCATTTTTGTCACACCTTAGTCTTTTTCCCTCTGTTTTTTGCCTCAATTTTCCCCAATTCTACCAGGCTTCTAACAAGCCTATGACAAGCCTCCACCAAGCTTATAATTCTTACCTAAAAATTGCCGAAAAAATAGTGTGACAAAATGGCCGATACTATTTCACCTAAGTAAAAATTTTGCACAGATTTTTTATTGCCAAGCACGATCTATTCGTGGGATTTCTCCTCACTCCCGTGGCCGAAATGACACTTATTTTTATGTCATATCGAAGGATCCGCCGCGGCGGACTCGACTGAGATATCCCATTTTCAAAAGGGGGTGCTTGCGCTATTCGTGGGAAGAAAAGATGAAAAGAATACCTTCCAACCGACTCATCGGTTTATCAAGTACGGTATATAAATCTATTTTGAACAGTAGTAAAATCATTTTATTTGATGAATTTTCCAGCAATTAAACCTAATTGGTTTTAAGTTTGTCATATTGAATTGAAATCAAAAAAAGTATAAGGGCATACTTATGGAAAACGAATTGAAAATTGATATAGATAAATCTGCAATAGTTGTAATTGATCTGCAGAAAGGAATTTCATCAATGCCCGCAGTTCCGCATTCCACTCAAGATGTAATTGCCAACTCATCCTCTATCTTAATAGCAGCCCGTAAAAATAAGATGAATGTTTTTTTAGTACACGTTACACCTTCTCCTGATTTAAAGGACGCTTTGCATCCTATCTCGGAAACCTCATTTCAAATGTCCGGTTTTAATCCCGAATGGAGTGAATATGTTCCGGAATTAAATATTCAACCATCGGATATCTTAATTACCAAACATCAATGGGGCGCTTTTTATGGCACCGGTCTCGACCTTCAGTTAAGAAGGCGCGGAATTGATACAATTATACTTTGCGGAATTGCGACTAACATGGGCGTTGAAAGCACTGCAAGATTTGCTTACGAATTCGGCTATAATCAGATTTTCATTGAAGATGCTATGTCTGCTCGGTCTAAGGAAGAACACGAATATCCAATCAGGTATATCTTTCCAAGGTTTGGCTTAATCCGGAAAACCAATGAAGTGCTAAAAGCTCTTGATAAAAATTAAAGATTCCTTTTTAAAGATCAATGATGATTTATATCATTAGATATGAATTTGAATAATATTAATTTAAGTATGTTATTAATTCACATTACGTAACTCTTGGAATAATGGAATTGAGCGGTATTTCCCAGTATCCCATAATCCCAAAGAGTTGTTTCTGCATAATGTGAATTACTAAATTTAATTTTTGTAACTGTTCCCGAAATAATTATTGTATCATGAAGAAAATTATTTTTTTACTATTAGTTGTCTATTTTACGACTCCCAAAGCTTTTTCATCATCAACCCCTCCCGATTCATTGCTGCAGGGAGCTACTTTACAAAATTGTGTCCAGTATGCACTCATTCATCAACCGCTTATTAAACAGTCCCGGTTGAATGAAGAAATTACCGGATACCAAATCAGAAGTAAGTTAGCGGATTGGTTTCCACAATTGAATTTTAATTATAATTTTCAGCATAATTATCTTCTTCCGTCATCAATAATCCAGGGGAATGCGGTTAAACTCGGACTGAATAATACTTCAAGCGGACAGTTCTCTTTATCCCAAACAATTTTCAATAGGGATGTCTTGCTTGCCGCCAGCACTGCAGGTGAGGTACGAAATCAATCGAGACAAATTTCCGTTAACAATAAAATCAATGTCGTTATAAATGTGAGTAAAGCTTTTTATGCTGTCCTCTTTTCCCAGCAACAGAATAATTTGTTGGATGAAGATATAATCCGCCTTAAACAAAGCTCGGAATATGCCTATAATCAGTATAAGGGGGGGGTAGTTGATAAAACAGATTATGAGAGGGCGGTCATTGCTCTTAATAATGCCGAAGCTGAGAAAAAACAAAATGAAGAATTGCTTCAAGCAAGCTATGCGAATCTTAAAAATCAAATGGGTTATCCTGCAAATGATGATCTCAGCCTTTCCTATAACATAACCACTATGGAAAACGAAGTTTTCATCGACACTACTCAACCGCTAAATTATGATAAAAGGATTGAGTATAAACTATTACGAACTCAATATCATTTAGATGAAGCAAATCTTAAATATTACGAATGGAGTTTTATCCCTTCATTGAATGCTTTTGCAGAATATAATTTCAATTATCAGAATAATGATTTGCCAAAACTCTATAATCAAAACTATCCTAATTCTTATATAGGATTGCAATTGTCTTTCCCGATATTTCAAGGCGGCAAGAGGATTCAAGAGATAGGACAGGCAAAGCTGGAATTAGAACGTTCCGGTTATGATATAATTTCATTAAAAAATTCTATCAATGCGGAATATGTTCAAGCTATGGCAAATTACAAAAGCAACCTGAATAATTATGATGTTATGAAGAAAAATCTTGAATTGGCTAAAGATGTTTATAACACAATCGAACTTCAATATAAGTCGGGAATAAAAACTTATCTGGATGTTATTACAGCCGAGACAGATTTAAGAACCACGGAGGTTAATTTAATTAATTCTCTGTACCAAACACTAAGCAGTAAGCTTGATGTTCAAAAAGCATTGGGCGCCATTCAATATTAGTAAACAAAAAATAATTTATATGAAGAAGAAAATTTTAGCACTAAGTTTTATTATTGTTGTTCCATTAATCATCTCATCATGCAGCGGCAATAAAGTACAGCAAAAATTTCCGCCTACGCTCGTTTCAGCCTATGAAGTCAAGACAGGCGTAGCAGCTTATTATGATGACTATCCCGCCTCGGTAGTTGCATTAAATCAAGTTGAAATCAGACCGGAGGTTTCCGGCTACATATCGGATATTTATTTCAATGACGGACAGTACGTAACCAAAGGGACAAAATTATATTCGATTGATCAGCAGCAATACAAAGCAGCCTATGAACAAGCCATGGCAAATCTTAATGTAGCAAAAGCCAATCTTATGAAAGCACAACAGGATGCCGACAGATATAATGAGCTTGCTAAAAAAAATGCAATCGCCCGCCAAGTTTTGGAACATTCTCAAGCTGATTTGGAAGTTGCAAAAATGCAGGTTGCAGCAGCCGATGAAAATGTAAAAGTGGTTCAAACAAACCTTCTTTATTCAACAATCACTGCCCCATTCAACGGCACTATCGGGATCTCTTCCGTAAAATTAGGGTCATCTGTGGTTGCAGGACAAACACTTCTGAATACAATTTCATCCGACAATCCTATGGCTGTGGACTTTGCCGTTGACGAAAAACAAATCGGACGATTTACAGAATTTTTAAATAAAAAAACTTCACCAAATGATTCAACTTTTACAATGGTTTTACCCGATCAAAAAGTATATCCGTATCCGGGTCATATAAGCCTCTTAGACCGCGCTGTTGATCCGCTTACAGGAACAATTACAGCAAGGGTTATTTTCCCTAACGTAAAGAATTTGTTAAGACCGGGACTTACTTGCGACGTGCGTGTCAAAAATATTTCTCCGGCAAATAGCATCTTAATTCCTTACATAGCAGTTACCGAACAAATGGGAGAATATTTTGTTTTTGTTATCAACGGAAATAAAGTAAATCAGCGTAATGTAATCCTCGGAAGAAATGTCGGCAAGATGGTAATTGTCGATAAAGGTTTAGCACCGGGAGATAAAATAGTTGTCGAAGGAATTCAAAAGCTGAGAGATAACTCTCCTATAAAAATAATTCCTTCACCGGCAAAACAAAATTCTGTAACTCCATCCAGAAAGTAAGACTTCAACAGGAAAAAAGATGATTGCTAATACGTTTATAAAGAGACCTATAACTGCGATAGTTATTTCCATTATTATTGTCCTAGTGGGATTGATTGCGATCTTCAATCTTCCTATCAGTCAGTATCCGGATATTACACCGCCAACCGTTCAAATAACCGGAGCCTTTAACGGAGCGGATGCAAAAACAGTTGAGCAGACCGTAACCACACCCATCGAATCCCAGGTCAACGGTACACCCGGTATGGCGTACATGCAGAGCAACAGCACAAGCAACGGTCAGTCTTCTATAAATGTGACTTTAAATATCGGCACAAACCCTGATATAGCTGCCCTTGACATTCAAAACAGAGTTGGCATCGCAACACCTTCATTACCTAATGACGTTAAAAGATTGGGTATAACTACAAGGAAAAAAAGCCCAAGTATTTTGCTCCTTGTTTCAATATATTCACCGAAGGGAACGCACGGTATTTCATTTCTCGATAATTATACAAATATATTTATTAGAGATGCGATTCTGCGTGTTAAGGGTGTCGGGGATGTTTTTACCCGTGCCGATGATTTTAGTATGAGGATATGGTTAGAGCCGGATAAATTAGCTCAACTAGGACTTACTGCAAACGATGTAATTAACGCACTAACAAATCAAAATATACAAATAGCAGCCGGGGCAGTCGGCGCCCCCCCGCAAAATAAAAACCAGGCATTCGAATATTCTGTTTCTACTAACAGCCGGTTAAGCACAGTAGAGCAATTTCAAAGTGTTATAGTCCGTGAAAACACTAAAGACGGTTCTGCAGTTTATTTAAAAGATGTCGCACAAGTCCAGCTTGGAAAAGCAAGCTACGCGAACAATTCTTACGTTGACGGGAAACCTGCTTCTTTCTTATTGATATTCCAGGCTCCTGGCAGCAACGCACTTGAAGTTGCTAATGGTATTACTAAAGCAATGAATCAGTTAGAAAAATCATTCCCACCCGACGTTGGTTATAAAATTCCTTTTGAATCTGTATCTGTTGTTAAAGTTTCTATAGATGAAGTAGTCACAACCTTGCTCGAAGCTTTAGGCTTGGTAGTCCTTGTAGTTTTTCTTTTCCTACAAAGCTGGCGCGCAACATTAATTCCGGTGCTTGCAATTCCCGTTTCAATAATAGGCACCTTCGCGTTTTTCATTCCGTTCGGCTTTACCATTAACACCTTAACAATGTTTGGCTTCGTCCTTGCGATTGGAATTGTAGTGGATGATGCAATCATAGTAGTGGAAGCTGTGCAGCATTATATAGACAATGAAAAGCTTTCCCCAAAAGAAGCTACTATAAAGGCTATGAGCGATATTTCGGGACCCGTAGTAGCAATAGCTTTAATTTTGTCTGCCGTTTTTATTCCTGTTGGCTTTATCCCTGGAATCGTAGGGAAGTTATATCAACAGTTCGCTATAACAATAGCAATCTCGGTTTTAATTTCTGCATTTGTTGCTTTATCCCTGACACCGGCTTTGTGTTCATTATTCTTAAAGCCTTCACATTTTGACAAAGGAGATAAGGGTATCCACAAATTCTTCTTTAGATTTAACGAATGGTTTAGAAAGACCACAGAAAATTATGCTGCTGGCGTACGGAAAAGCATTAAAGTTGCCCCCTATTTTTTAATTGTCGTTATTATGCTTTATGCCGGAACAGTAGTACTTTTCGAGAAAAAACCAACAGGTTTTATCCCCACCGAAGATGAAGGACGATTGTATATTATATTCCAGTTGCCCGAAGCATCCTCATCGACAAGAACACTCGAAGTACTGCATCAAGTAATGAATATTTTGAAAACCACCCCCGGCATTGCCCACTATGCAGGTATAGGTGGATTGAACGTTGTCAACTTTTCGACAAAATCAAACAGCGGTACTGTCTTCCTCATGCTTAAGCCTTGGAGTGAAAGAACCAGTAAAGCGCTCCAGTTAAATTCTATAGTAGCTACTTTGCAAAGAAAGTTTGCCTCCATAAAAGATGCTAACACAATTGTAATCCCACCGCCGGCAATTCCCGGCTTGGGTCAAACAGGCGGTTTTACATTTGAATTAGAACAGCACACAAGCACCGACAATATACAACAGTTTGCAAAAGTCGTACAAAACTTTGTTATAGCCGCTAATAAACGTCCCGAACTAAACAGAGTATTTTCATTTTTTACTGCAAACACACCGGGTTACCAGGTAAATGTTGATAGAGATAAATGTGCAAAACTTGGCGTTTCAGTCGCCGATGTTTATAGTACTATTCAAACATTCCTTGGCAGTTCCTATGTAAATGATTTTACAATTTACGGAAGAAACTTCCACGTAGTAGCACAAGCAGATACCAATTATCGTCGAAGTATTCAAAGCCTCTCCAAATATTATGTGAAAAATTCCGCCGGAGATATGATCCCGTTAAGTACACTTATCAGCTATAAAATAACGGAAAGCGCCTCCCTAATTTCTCATTACAACATGTTTCGATCGGCGGAAATTGACGGTAATGCGGCAACCGGCTACAGCAGCGGCGATGCAATCAAAGCGTTAAAAGAAGTTGCTGCGCAAGTGCTGCCTGCAGGTTATGGCTATGATTTTTCCGGATTAAGCAGAGAAGAGATTAATGCCGGGAATAGTACTATAGTTATATTTTCATTATCACTATTGTTTGTCTTCCTATTCCTTACCGCTTTATATGAGAGCTGGTCGGTACCGTTGGCAGTTTTATTCGCAGTTCCTATCGGTGCGTTCGGCGCTATTGTGACATTAACATTGTTGCCCAAGCTAAGTGACAACGTATATGCTCAGATCGGTTTAATTGCTCTTATTGGTCTGGCTGCAAAAAATGCAATACTAATTGTAGAATTTGCCAAGGAAAGAGTTGCAAGAGGAATGGCTGTAGTGCCCGCGACAATTGAAGCCGTAAAACTTCGATTGCGCCCGATACTTATGACCTCAATGGCATTTATATTTGGCGTCTCACCTTTAGCATTTGCAACCGGAGCCGGCGCGCAAGCAAGATCGACTATCGGATGGACTGTCCTTGGCGGAATGCTGGCTGCAACTATGCTCGCTATCTTTATTGTACCTGTTCTATTTGTAACTATTACAAGATTTACAACAGGCAAAAAGAATCCCGAAGAATTAGAAGCTTCAAACGTTAAGGAATAGTACATGCGTAAAGTGAACTCTTTGATATAAATCAATTAGATAATCACTAATCTTCAGAAAAGTTACATTATTTTTTTTAATAATGTAACTTTTTAATTTAATCCAACAGATATCATTTTACCCTACTCATATTTTATATTCCTCAGTTAACTTTTCACATCTCGATAAAGACAATTACTTATCTGTCATATCGAAGGAGTCCCGCATACGGGATAAATCATCGACTGGTCCGCCCCGTTTGCGGGGAGATATCCCATGATTATTAAGAGTGTCAGGCTTGTGCAATGGGATTTCTCCCCGCATACGGGGCAGGCACTCCCTATCGGTCGTCGAAATGACAAGGGGAACCCCTCTGCGAACTTGTTTGACACAAAAAACAATCAGCCGTGTGGACAAGTGCCAATATTATAGAGACCAAATTATTATAAACGGTTTGTTGATTTGAATAGTGGTATTTAAGGATGTTACACATTTAAACTATACCGGTTACACGGTTGTCAAATCATAAAATTAAAAATTTCTAATTTGTTTTATTCATTTAGTTTTGGAGAAAAAGTGAAAATTTATGTCGTTGTTCTTGTGATTGTTCTGGCAAATATTATAGTATCAGCACAGAATGTAAATAAGTTTAGTACAAATGTTATTTCTGGAATTATCAAAGGTAAAGTAATTGATTCAAGCACGAAAAAAGTTATTGATTATGCTAACGTAAGTTTATTCAGTTCGAGAGACTCATCAGTAATAAACGGGACCGTTTCTAACAGTAAAGGTGAATTCATTATAAATGGTGTTAAGCCCGGGAAGTATTATGCAAAGATTTCATTTGTAGGCTATAAAACGACGGTAATAACGAATATTTTTATTACATCTAAGAGCCAGGCTGCTGAATTAGGCTTGATAAGCATTGTGCCGTCCTCAATCCAGATGAGCGGAGTAGTTGTAAGAGCAGATAAAGAGATGATCGTAACCAATCTCGATAAGCAGGTAATAAACGTCGATAAAGATTTAGTTAGCTCCAGCGGTTCCGCGCTTGATGTAATGCAGAACATTCCAGCAATTCAAGTAGATATTGACGGGAATATAAGTTTAAGAGGAAATAGTAATGTAACAATATTAATTGACGGAAAGCCTTCTGGTTTTGCAGGATTAAGCAGCAACGATGTATTAACTCAAATTCCTGCAAACTCTATTCAATCCGTTGAAGTTGTAACAAATCCCTCATCCAAATATGATCCCGACGGAACTGCGGGTATAATTAACATTGTTCTTAAGAAAAAAAGCAATCCCGGTTTTAACGGAGTATTTAATATTAATGCTGGAACCGGTAGTAAATATAACGGTACTGCAAATTTTAATTACAGAACCGGCGATCTAAATTTTTTCGGCGACCTTGGCGGAAGAGTTAATCAATTCAACAGAATCGGACTATCAGACAGAACAAATACTTTTGGACCTAGTGTCTCATATTTAGATCAGACAAATTCATCTAAAAACAATTTTAATATGGGCAATTTTCGTTTTGGCACAGAATATATGCTGAATGACTTAAATACAATTTCAGGATCTGTTCAATATCGGAGATTTTATGCTACGAATAGCGGCGGAATCAACAATTATCAATTAGACAGCGCTTCAACTTTAGAAGACTATTTTTTAGATAATACCAACGGCAATAGAAGCGTTCAGGGTATAAACTACTCATTGGATTATACTAAAGATTTTGAAGAAAAAGGAAGGCAATTAACTGCAGATATTATGTATTTAGATTTTTCGATGAATAGTGCTTCTAAAACAGACATGAATTATATGTTGACAGGCGGTAGCCCTTCAATACTTCCCTCTTCCTCAATTAATAATACTTATGACAATTCAAATAAGTTATTAATAATTCAGTCAAATTATGTTCATCCTTTTAGTCAAAGCAGCCGTCTTGAAGCAGGTTTTAAGAGTTCTATTAGAAACTTAGGAATGGATTATAATTATTTTAATTATGATCCCACAGGAAATGATTGGATAAATAACTTAGGCAGAAGTAACAATTTTGGTTACAAAGAACAAATACATGCAATTTATGCGATTTATACAGGATCTATCGGAGGATTTAAATTCCAGGGTGGATTACGCGGAGAGGATGCGATTACAAAATCGACAATACTTAATGAAGGCACTACTTACGAAAGTCATTATTACAGTTTGTATCCTTCAATTTATTTCGCTTATGATTTTTCTCCTGTGGATGAATTTAGGATCAGCTACACAAGACGTGTTGATAGACCAAAACCATGGAATTTAAATCCATTTATAAATTATTCCGACTCATTAAACTTATCAAAGGGTAATCCGAATCTTATGCCTCAATACACCGATTCTTATGAGATGGGTTACAGCTCTTTTATATTTAATATTAATATTTATTCCGCATTCTTTCTTAAGCAAATCACAGGCTTGATAACAAGGATTAGTTCATTATTGAATAATGGCGTAACAATGACTACATTCCAAAATATTGCCAGCCAAAAGAATTACGGAGCTGAATTGGTCGGCAACGGCAGTATTGCATCATGGTGGGATTACAATGCAAATGTATCATATTTCAGAACCGACATTAGCGACCCGCAGTACGTAACTGGAGTTAATGGATATAGCTACAGTTGGACAGGAAGAGCGAACACAACTTTCAAACTAGATAAGACTTTATCACTTCAGGTTTCTTATACGTATAACTCCCCTACTGTAACAGCACAGGGAAGGTCTGACGCGTTATATTTTACGGATCTTGCACTTAGGAAAGAATTCATGAATGGAAATTTATCTGTTACATTAAGGGCAACGGATATTTTTAATACGAGAAGATACAGCGGGACAACATACGGAACGGGCTTCTCTTTATATAGTGAAGGACAAAGAGATTCAAGGATTTATTATCTCGGAATTTCTTATAACCTAAATAACTTTAAGAATAAAGATAAGGTAAAGGATATTCCGAATGATGACGAAATGAATTCGGATTGATATTTCTTATTACTGAGGTCTAACCACCAATGTTGTAAGGATAAGAGGAACTCCGTGTTAAATGCACGGAGTTTTTTTGCCTATATTCATAGTGATTTGTAGAGAATTTTAATCACTCATTCACTAAATTCCCTTTGAAAAAATTAAATCACTTTGGAATGAAAAAGAAATTTTATATCCTTTCAATTATCGCCTTGTTTTCTTTAATTGAAAGCTGTTCGCCGGTAAATGATTATTATATACTTGGAGAAAAAGATTATCAATCAGGGAATTATCCTGCTGCACTTGATAAATTTCGACTTGCTATCAATAAAAATCCCAATGATTACAGGCTGTATTTTAGTCTGGCTAAAGCTTATGGTTCAATAGAAAATCATAAAAAGGCAATTGAAGCTTATTCCAAAGCAATTAAACTGAACGATAAAGATTCATTATCATATTTAAACCGGGGAATTGAATATATTTATCTCGAAGAATATGTAAAAGCCGAATCCGATTTTAATAATGCAATAGAGCTGGACTCTAGTAACTACCTTACATATTTCAGCCGGGCTTATGTTGAATCTACAAGACGTGATTTTAAGTCCGCGCTTAAAGATTATAATTCTTCAATTGTCCTGAATCCAAATAACGAGAAGGCATACGTAAACCGCGGCAACACTAAAGGAGAACTTCAAGACTATCCCGGTGCGATTGAAGATTATACGAAAGCAATTGAACTTAATCCTAAAGATTCGAACGCATATTTAATTCGTGGATTCGATTTTGCTTTACTCGGAGGATTTGATTACGCAATAGAGGATTTTACAAAGGTTATAGAGATTGATTCGACTAATAAAGATGCCTATTATTTTAGAGGTGATGCGTTTAGAGTTGTCAACAAATATGATAGCGCATTAAATGATTTCTCAAAAATTATTGAATTGTACCCGGATGAATCAAAGGCTTATTTTAAGCGCGGCATGACTATGTTAGATAAAGGTGAAAAAAAAGGTGCGTGTCCCGACCTTGAACGAGCCGGGAAGATGGGATACTTTGATGCTTACGCTGCAATTGAAAAGTACTGCAAGAAAACAAATCAGCCAAAATTTCATAAACAGATAGATAAAAAGCATCCTCAAAAATCTGCCAAACCTCCGGCTGAAAAGGCAAAAGTTAAAAAGTGAAGAATTACTCCTTGAAATATTTTTATGATCCGCCTTTGGCAATAAAATTCCTTTTCAAAGATTTTGTTTGGAATAGTTCAATAAGAAAAATTCTTTTAACTTTTGATGACGGACCTATACCGGACACGACTCAAATGATTTTAAGGACTTTAGAAGAATTCAAAGTAAAATCTATCTTCTTTTGCGTCGGAGAAAATGCTAAAAATAATCCCGGTTTAATTTCGGAAATTTTAAGCGAAGGACATGAAATTGGAAACCATACTTATAGCCATGAAATTATTACACGTTTAAGTAATCTTGAATTAAAGAGTCAGATTGATTTATTTAACCGGATACTTGAAGACAATCATAATTACCGGGTTAAATATTTTAGACCTCCGCACGGGAGATTTAATTTTCGAACACAAAAAGTTATGGCAGAAAAAAAATTAAAGAACGTAATGTGGTCGCTGTTGACTTATGATTACCGAAATGATATAAATCTTGTTAATTTTGCCGTCAATAAATATATAAAGAATAATTCGATCATAGTTCTTCACGATAGCCGAAGGTCGAAAAGAATCATTGTGGATTCGATAAAATTAATAATGGAAGAAGTGAATAAAAAAGGATTTGAAATCGGGAACCCCGCCGAATGTTTGAAGTAATTTTCTTAATTGCAGTATGCGGATATTTTATTCAATCTGTGCTTTTTATTATAGGCATAAGGAAAAAATTTTCACAGTTGAGTGAAAACGAGCTTCCGGAAGTGTCGATAATTGTAGCCGCTCGAAACGAAGAAGAGAATATTTTAAGATGTCTAAAATCACTTGATAACCTTATATACCCCGAAGGAAAATTAGAGATAATTCTTGTCGATGATAAATCAACCGATACAACAGGAAAGTTAATTGACGAATTCATCTCGGGCAAATCAAATTTTAAGAAGATAGTAACAAAAAAAGAAATCGGAAGGCTAATAGGGAAAACAAACGCATTAGCAAACGGAATTGAGATTGCAAAAGGTGAAATAATATTAACAACTGACGCAGACTGTGAAGTAAATCCCCAGTGGGCTTCTAATATTGCCTCCTATTATCAAAAAGACGTTGCAATAGTAAACGGGTTTACAACCCAATCAGCCTATGACGGTTTTAGCGGAATGCAGGCAATTGATTTTATTTATTTATTAACTGCGGCTGCAGGCACAATAAATTTTCAGAAACCGGTAAGCTGTATAGGGAATAATATGTCATACCGTAAAAGCGTATACCTTGAAGCAGGCGGATATGAAAATCTTCCTTTCAGCGTTACGGAGGATTTCAACTTATTGCAAGCGATTTACAAGTTGAAAAAATATAAAATAATTTTCCCCCTTGATAAAAACAGCTTAATCACTTCGACACCATGCAAAAATTTGAGAGAACTATACAGCCAGAAAAAGCGGTGGTCGGTCGGCGGACTTGATATTCCTATTAGAGGATATTCAATTATTGTTTGGGGATTTTTAACAAATTTATGCTTATTGCTTACGCCTTTATTTTTCTCTCCGGTGTGGCTATATTTGGTAGTCTTCAAAATAACTATTGACTATTTAGTTTTGTACCCGGTTCATAAAGCCTTAGGCATTCAGAAGAATTTAAAATATTTTTTCAACTTTCAAGTATATTATATTATTTACGTAGTGTTAATCCCATTTGCAATTGCAGCCAGCCGGAAAGTTATCTGGAAGGAAAGAGAATACTGATGATCTTGCTGTGTAATTATTATTTAACTTATCGCTGCAATGCTTTTTGCGAGTTTTGCCATTTTGGTGTCCATGAAAATTTTAAAGACACACCATTCGCAAAGTTAGAAGATTTCAAATCCAATGTTCAACAACTTGCCGCGCTTGGAGTAAAGTTTATTGACTTAACAGGCGGGGAGCCACTTCTTCATAAAGAGATTCATTTAATGGCGGAGTTTGCAAAGGGGTTAAAAATGCAGACGAGCATTACAACCAATGGATTACTTTATCCGAAATTTGCAGAGAAGTTAGCCGGTAAAATTAATCTCCTTCATTTTTCCTTAGACTCTCCCGATGAAGAAGAACATAACAAAATCAGAAAAGTTAATTGTTTCGGAAGCGTTTTGAAGAGCATTGAGATTGCAAAGTCGCTCGGTGAATACCCGGATATTTTATTCACTGTTACAAACGAAACCTACAAGAAACTTCCACGTATGCACGAGATTGCCTCCAGATACGGACTTCTTTTAATTGTCAACCCGGTATTCTCATATTTTGGCAATCCGGGACTTTCAAATGATGCGATGGATTATATTGAGAATTATATTGACGGCAAGATTGATGTCTACATGAATAAAGGGTTCATAAAACTAAGAAGGGACGGAGGAAATAAAATTGACGATCCAAGTTGTAAGGCAGTCTCACGTGTGGTTGTAATTTCTCCGAATAATGAAATAATACTTCCCTGCTATCATTTTGAAAACGAAAGGATTCCAATTGACAGACCGATAAAAGAAATCCGCGAGTCGGAGAAATTAAAGTACTACAAACAAATGGAAGGGAAATTTGAATTCTGTCAAGGCTGCACTGTAAACTGTTACTTTGAGCCTTCGTTTGCTTTTCCAACTAATTATTATTCTTTTATAAGTCTTACATCAAAATTTAAGTATGGCTATAATAAGCTGATTAAACAAAAATTAAATAAAAAAACATTCAACAAAGCGGAAAAAATATAAATGCGGAAATGTTCCTTTATCCTTATAATAATTGCTATAATAACAAAATTTTCATTTGCACAATCTTCTGAGACCTGGTTTCCAAATAAATTAAATATTAAACCATTCACTGCAAATATACTTGAAGCCCGCGACGGATTTTCCTATTTATTCGGTGAGAAAAAAATACGACTTGACGCCGGACTTACATCGGATATTTATCAGGTACAAAAAGGGAATTCGACACTTTCATTCGGGGCAGATATTTTCACATTCACTCGATTAAGAAGTGAAGATAATTTCCGTTTCCCGGTTGAGACGATAGATTATTTTTTTGGGATCAATTCCGGCTATAAAATTATCCAGGATAACCAAACATACGGGTTTAGAATTCGACTTAGTCATATCAGCGCGCATTTAGTTGATGGAAGCTATGACGGACAAAATTCCGTATGGCGCAACGGCAGAGTACCTTTTGTCTACAGCAGGGAATTTATCGAAGCTTTGCCTTTCTATGCAATAAATACTTTCCGTGTTTACGGAGGATTTACATATTTATTCCACCGAATACCTACAACAATAGGCAAAGAAATTTATCAAGCAGGATTTGATTATTACATGGTTAACTTAGCCGGGAATAATGTTACACCTTTTCTTGCCGATGACTTTAAGCTAAGCGAGATTGCTAAATACACCGGTAATAATATTTTTGAAGCAGGAATAAAATTCGGATCATACGACGGGAAAGGGTTCAGTATCCTATTATCTTACACTTCAGGAAAAAGTATACACGGACTTTATTACGATTTGAATGAGAACTACGCTTCACTTGGATTTAATTTCGATTTATAAAAATGCCAAATAACTACCCAAATACATATGAAGGTCAAGACGGATTTCTTCAAGAACCACAACACGATAAAAATAATTATCTTCTCCATATAGCATTGTTCTTGATTACTTTTATTACAACCACATTAGCAGGAGCACAGTGGATTAGCGGTCAGCCGGGCCCTTATCAAATGTCATTTGTTCTAAAAGGCCTCCCCTATTCCATTTCAATAATGTTCATCATTTCCTTTCATGAATTCGGGCATTATTTTGCTGCAATGTATCACAAGGTAAAGGCAACCCTACCTTATTACATACCATTTCCTCCAATTCCGATCTTTCTAAACTTCGGGACAATGGGTGCTGTTATAAAAACCAAATCAATAATCCCGTCAAAAAAGGCTATGTTTGACATCGGTATTGCAGGACCTCTTGCAGGATTCGTAGCATGTTTAATAGTATTGGTATATGGATTTACTCATGTTCCGGGCATCGAATATTTATTAGCAATACATCCCGATTATTTTTCTCCTGATTACAGCAAGAATGGATTGGATCTAATTTTCGGCAACACTATTTTATTTTCCTTTTTCAAAATAATATTTGTACACAGCAATCAATTCTTCCCGCCTATGTCTGAGATTTATCATTATCCTTATTTATGCGTAGGATGGTTTGGATTATTTGTGACATCTATGAACATGATTCCCATAGGACAACTTGACGGAGGCCATATTGCATACGCAATGTTCGGTGAGAAAAGACATTTTAATATTGCCTTAATTTCATTTGTTATTTTAGCTGCACTTGGGATAATGGGATTATTGGATGAAATATTTGATTTAAGTTATTCCACCGGATGGTCTGGCTGGCTTTTATGGGCAATGGTTCTGTTAATTGTAATAAAGCTTAAGCATCCTCCTGTTCATGATGAAGAAGAACTCGATGTAATGAGAAAATTTCTCGGTTACTTAAGTTTTTTTATATTGATAATTTCTTTTTCAGCAACTCCGTTTGCGATTGTGATATCTAAATGATTAAGAGTATAATTTTTTTTACCTTGAGCATGTTTAGGTATAGGACAATATTTCCACAAATGAAAAAATATATTTTGCTTATTATACCTTTATTCTTTTGGGGATGCCAAAAAGATTACAATACTATAGTTGATCCTCAACCGGTTGCTTATCAAGTTATCAGCATAAGCTCTGCTGAGACTTTTTCATACTCGCCAAGTGACTCTTTATATCACATGGGAATATCTTTAGAAAAGAGCTCTGATGTTAGTTCAGTTACATGTGATATTATCGGTCCTGATAATTCGACTTTAAATACAATACCAATTGTTTTGAGTCCGGAAACGCTAACAGTAGTGCCTTATCCTGGATTCAGTATTTATATTTCAACTTTCCCGATGACCCAATATTATCCTTCTGGCACGTATCAAATCAAGTATTATGTTACAGATATAAATGGAAATACGGCGACCGTTGGAATTCATTCATTTCAATATAACAACGGGCTGAACAATCCGGCACCAATAATATCTAATTTAGTTTGTCCGGACACCGCTAAGATAGGCGTGCAGAATGATACTCTTTTTGTATCCGTCCAAGTTCAAGACAGCGTTGGTTTGTGGGACGTAGCATCGGTTTTCTTTAATTCATTTATTCCCCCGGACGGGCATCCTTCCTCAACCAATCCAATCCTGCTGCATGACGATGGGACGTTCGGAGACAAGATAGCCGGAGACGGGAGATATTCCACCTACATAGTACTTCCTCCTCAAGGAGTTACTAAAGGAACTTACCGGTTTGAATTTCAAGCAAAAAATTTTAGCGGTAAGTTGAGCAATAAAATTATTCATAACGTTGTTGTACAATGAAATTAAAAATTCTAATAACTATTCTTCTTTCATTATTAATTATAAAAGAGTCTTTTTCTCAATTTGCCCCTCATTCATTTATTATGACACAGGACAGGAAAATGGGAAAAGTAGAGGCAAACGGAACTCCGTCAAACAATAGCATCAGCGATATGATTATTGAAGGCGATACTGTTTGGCTCGGTACAGACAACGGAGTTAGTGTTTCAACCGACAGAGGGACAAGTTGGACAAACTTCGGAGGTACAACAACTTTTGGATCGGAAAGCGTTTCTGCTATAGGATACAATAATGGAATTTTTTGGGCAGCGACCGCACACACTACTACTGAAAACGGTCAGGACCTCCCTACCGGAAGCGGATTAAAATATACTTCAGACGGAGGGAAGACTTGGATTTCGATACCACAGCCGGTTGATAAACAGAGCGATTCAATAGTTACCTACGGAATTAATAATTTGCGTGCGCTTCCAGTTACAGTAGATGTTCAAAATATAATTTATGATATAGCATTTACACCGGGCACAATTTGGATTGCAACTTTTGCAGGAGGCTTAAGAAAGAGTACAGATATGGGGCAAACCTGGCAAAGAGTTGTCTTACCGCCGGATAATCTTGACTCAATTAAACCAACAGATACATTAAATTTTTGTTTACAACCAGTCTCAGGGACTTTTTGTTCCGGTGATAATTTGAATTACAGAGTATTCTCAGTTATATCGACAAATGATTCAACTCTTTATGTAGGAACTGCTGACGGAATAAATAAATCTACTGACGGCGGAATAAGCTGGGTAAAGTTTACACATACGAACGAAAATAATCCAATCAGCGGAAATTTTGTTACCGCTCTGGGGTTTAATCAATACGATAGCACAGTATGGGGCGCTACCTGGCAGGCTGACGGTTCCACGGAATTTTACGGCGTAAGTTTTTCTTCCGATGGCGGATTAAATTGGAAAACATCTTTGAACGGAGAAAAAGCTCATAACTTTGCTTTCGGCGACAGCGGAGAAGTTATTTCATGCACCGATGACGGAGCATTCAGGACTAAAGATAACGGTATAAATTGGGTATTACCCAATTCTATAATCGATGCATCGACTAATATTTCATTAATTAGTAATTCAGTTTATTCCTCTGCATTTCAGGGTAACAGCGTTTGGGTAGGCACTTCTGATGGCTTAGCAAGAATCGACGAAAATTCCAGCGGCAATATGTGGTCAGGAACTTGGAAAGTTTTTTATGCTTCTCAGCCCGTTTCATCGAAGTCGCAATCATACGCTTTTCCAAATCCGTTTGATCCAAGGACTGACATTTTAAAAATCAAATACAGTACCGGCGGACAGAGCGTTCCCGTAACTATAAGGATTTTCAATTTCAGTATGAATTTAGTAAGAACGGTCATTGAAAATGCGCAACGCGGGAATCCGTCTCACCTTGTGGATAATTCAAACGGAATAATTGATTACTGGGACGGCAAAGACGCTAACGGAAATATCGTTCCTAACGGAGTTTATTTTTACCGGGTTGATGCAGGCTCTAATGCACCGGTTTACGGAAAAATTTTAGTTGTTCAATAGAGGACTAATTGAAAAAATTATTTATAGTAGCTTTTCTTTTTTCGGTGGGTCTTATTCAGGCTCAGGCGAAGTTTAGCCCGATAAGTACAATGCCGGGAGCATTTAGCAGAATGGGTTTTGGTGCGCGCGGGATAGGAATGGGCAATGCAATGTCTGCCGTAACGGAAGGTAATTTGGTTTCATATTATAATCCGGCGCTGACAGTTTTCCAGAAGGATAATTCTTTTCAGACATCTTATACATTTCTTTCGCTTAACCGTTCGCTGAACTTCTTAAATTTTACGAGAAGATTTGATTTTTATTCAACCGATTCATTGGGCAATAAAGTAGTAAGATCAAGCGCGGGAATTAGCTTGGGTGTTATAAATTCGGGTGTTAGTCAAATTGACGGGAGAGACGGACAGGGATTTCAGACAGGTAATTTGTCAACGAGCGAAAATCAATTCTTCATTGCTCTTGCAAATAGATTTTCTAAGAAGTTTTCATTAGGAATGTCATTTAAGTTTTACTACTACAAGCTTTACCAGCAAATTTCCTCTACCGGCTTTGGGCTTGATATTGGAGCCCTTTACATGGTTAACGACCAGTGGAATGTTTCTTTTATGCTTACTGATTTGAACAGTAAATATACTTGGGATAGCACTCCTATCTATCAACAAAGCGGAACTAATACAGTGGATAAATTTCCGCTATTGAAGAAAATCGGCGTCAGCTACTCAAATAAAGATTACGGAATTATAGCTGCAGTAGAGTTTGAAAGCAGCAACGGCGGTACAAATATTTTAAGAGGCGGTATTGAGTACAATATTTACAAAGGTTTGTATTTAAGAGGCGGACTGGATCAATTTAATTTAAGCAATTCAGACTATCCAGCTAAGCCTTCACTTGGATTTTCGTACTTCAAGGAATTCGGAAATATTACCTTCGGTGTTGATTATGCTTTTGTTATTGAACAAAATTCTCCGGCTGATGAGAACGTAATCGGATTAAATATTAACTTCTAACTTTGAATTAAAACGAATCAAGTTTAAGCTCAAGGAAATGTTTAAGGTTTAGACTAGACTCAAAATTTAGATTAGAATTTTTACAAGGATTTATTAGGACAATTTATGCGAAAGACTCTTTTAATTTTAATAATTGCTACAACCTCTATATTAGCACAATCTGCAGGCAACAGCGGACTTTCATTTCTTAAGCTTGGCTTTGGTGCGAGAAACATTGCAATGGGCGATGCCGGAGCTGCGGCTTCGAACGATGTGACTTCTCTTTTTTATAATCCCGCAAATTTAAGCGGGACATCAGGTAATCAAATTTTATTGATGCATAATGAATGGATACAAGGAGTACGGAGCGAAATCTTAGGTGCTAAAACAGATATATATGGAATTCCTTTTGCACTTGGTCTAAATGTAACCTCAATAAATGATATTCCGATTAGAACTCAAGCAACTACCGATCCTATTGCTTCATTTAATGCAGAATATTTTTTCGGAAGCATCAGCACAGGCTTTCATATTGCAGATAATATCTCATTCGGCGCTACAATAAAATATCTTTACGAAGGTTTATATGTTGATGAAGCTACAGGTTGGGGATTTGATTTCGGATTAAATTATAAAACACCGGTAGAAGGCTTAAGTGCAGTTGCCGTAATTAGAAATCTTGGCTCAATGAACCAACTAAGAAATCAAGATACTAAACTACCGACGGAAATCAGAATTGGTCCAAATTATCAGTTCCATCTTCCGGGCAATAAAATCGGAGTTGACCTTGCAGCCGAATTTTTAAAATATACGCCCACAAACGATGCTCATTTCAATCTTGGCGCTGAAGTAACTTATGATAACATGATAGCACTTCGAGGAGGTTATCAATCAAATTATATTTCGAAAAACTTTACTGCCGGATTAGGTATAATGTGGGGAAATTTAGACTTTGATTATGCTTTCACACCATTTCAATACGGCTTAGGTACCGGCAATACTGTTTCTCTTGGATTTAAATTCTAATAGAAGATTACGCGAACTACTTCGCCTCAAGGATTGAAAGTATCACATAGATTCCAATGCCCACATTTTCGTGAGGACAAATTTAATGTGAATGACTTTTGTAGAGAGTGATCTTAATATAGAAGAAAAAATATAGATACAAATTATCACTATTTATAATTATTTTCTCGCAATTCATTTATTTCTTGTTTCCCTTAATTCAATTTAATATATTTGCCGCAAGCAAGCTTTGGTCTCTTTCCTTTACTAATTAAGAGTGATAAATCCAGCCAAAGAAATCCAAGAAGAAAAAACCAATTTGAATGCACTTTGAATGCACTCTGAATACACTCTGAATACACTCTGAATGCACCCCTTCACCCATATAAAACCATTTCCATTCTGTTTAACCATACTTTAACTAAGATCCCGGAACATCAGCAATACAACCTTCTCAAAATGATTCAATTAAAATGCATATCAAATAAAGGGATTCGATTTATAATATTTGGCTTAACTAATAATATTCTAGTGGTAGTAGTTTATTTAACTGTTTCAATTATGGTAATAATAATTAAATTAACTTAACAACTATACACTTTTCTGGCTCGGCAGAGCGTATGATATTTCGCCGCAGTGTGCTGGGGATTTTACTTATAGGGTTTAAGGTTTTACCTTAACGCAATTTCAGTTTTTTCATCAAAGAAATGGATTTTTGAAATATCGATGAATAGATTCTTCATACTTCCGTGTTTTGGAATTTCTCTGGCAGGTATTCGC